>NZ_VMMU01000029.1:0-52371 GCF_013277385.1 Streptococcus sp. 544 | reverse complement strand
ATTGAAAGCCATTCAACTAGAGAAGAGTTCATGACAGACTATCGCCTCTATATCGAACTCTTACGTAATCTAGCAGATGAAGCAGGTTTGCCAAAAACTCTTGATACAGACTACTTGGCAGGTATCAAAACGCATGAATACTGTACCAATAACCAGCCTGACAACAACTCAGATCACATTGACCCCTATCCTTATCTTGCCAAATGGGGTATTAGCCGTGAGCAGTTTAAGCAGGATATTGAAAACGGCTTGACGATTGAAGCAGGATGGCAACAGAACGATACAGGCTATTGGTACGTACACTCAGACGGCTCTTATCCAAAAGATAAGTTTGAGAAAATCAACGGAACCTGGTATTACTTCGACGGCTCAGGCTACATGCTTGCGGATCGCTGGAAGCAGCACACTGACGGCAACTGGTACTACTTTGACAACTCAGGCGAAATGGCGATAGGCTGGAAGAAAATCGCTGAGAAGTGGTATTATTTCGACGTAGAGGGTGCCATGAAGACAGGTTGGGTCAAATACAAGGACACATGGTACTACCTAGACGCTAAAGAAGGCGCCATGGTATCAAATTCCTTTATCCAATCAGCTGATAAAAAAGGCTGGTACTACATTAAACCAGATGGAACACTGGCAGATAAGCCAGAATTCACAGTAGAGCCAGAAGGCTTGATTACAGTTAAATAAATAGAAAGGAAACTTTCTAAAATGTTCTTTCACCGCAGGCTCAGGCTTGCGGTTTTTTTGTTTGCTCTGAAATTGACTTGTTGACATCAACAAATAGTATTATAAAGTGCTTGGTTGCCAATTTTGTTGACGTTAACAAAATTAGAGTTTGTATTTCTATTTTGCAAAAACGCGCATTTTGAACGATTAGAAAGCAAAATTACAATCCTATTGTTCAAAAAATCGTTTTCTTGAAGAATAGGAATAGAAAATCGTGGTGTATTATTGTCAAAAACGGTGTTTTGTCAATAATAAAAACAGGGGGCAAAAAAGGGGCATAAGGTGTAAACTTTTGTATTTTTACGGTAAAAAATATATGTAGTTTATGACGTATAAACCCTTATTTTACAAGGGTTTGCACTCATGTAGTTTTATATAAAAGCTCTAAAATAGAATACCGTGGATTGAAATCATTCTACAACTTGAAAAAATAATCTCTTTATGAGATGAGGGGCTATAAAGCCTTTGAAATAAGCACTTTGGGGCGCTTTCCCTTAGTGCTTTTTCTAATTTTACTACCCTTTTAGTTACCCTTAACTGATTTAAGGTATAGTAAGAGGGTAGTCACTAAATATGACACCCTTTATAAATTATTGATGGCTGTTTCATAATTTGAGACAGCTTTTTTTGCGTTTTCTTGGTTTGTATGCCAGTAAACATTTTCAGTCACTAATAAGTTAGAGTGTCCCAATCTATATTGGACATCTTTAGGGCTAGTCTGAGCGTACAACATCATAGTGGTATGTGTATGTCGGAAGCCGTGGAATGATACATTCGTTACACCAGCGTTCTCAAAATGCTTATTTAGGCGTTTGCGTAGGTTGCAAGCATAAGCATATTTTTCTGTAAATACAGAGAATACGACCGTTTCAGTACGACCTAATTTCCAAGACTGAATTTGTTGACGATTCTTGTATTGTTTTAGTAAAAGCAAGGTGGCTTTGTCTATTGGTATATCACGATAACCAGCGTTTGATTTAGGTGAGTTTATTTCTTGATAGCGGTTTAGTGTCTTATTGATACTGATAACACCGTTTTCTAGGTCAATATCAGCCCATTCAAGAGCCAGCGCCTCACTAATACGGCAACCAGTGGCCAATAAAGTCTTATACAAGACAACATCAAATAGGTTTTCATAATTCGATTGATCCAGAGTATCTAAATAATTCAGAAACTGTTTTAATTCTTTGTTGTCTAAGTATTTTACAGTAGACTTTTCTTTTTGCTGTTTGCGTGGAACGATGACATCGTTAGCTGGATTGTATTGTATTACCTGGATAGCTACACCATATTTCAAAATACGCTTATTCATGTTGTGGAGTAAGGAGTAGTTAGCAAACGCCCCTTTTTCGCCCTTATTGGCTTTGTCAGCCCACTTATTTACTTGCTGTTGAAGAATAGGCGTGGTCAGCTTATCTAGCTTGTAATCGCCAAATACAGGCAATAAATGAACTCTAACCAATCCATCCATAGATTGACGAGTATTGGGTTTAACTGTATTCTTGTAACTATCCCACCAAACTTTTACCAGTTCTTTGTATGTTGTGATTGTTGGCTTGTCTTTAACTGTATAGCCGTTTGAAGCAAAAGCATTGACAGCCTCTCTTGCCTTTATTCTAATCCCCTTTTTAGTGTTGGCAGTTACTGTAGTTCTAGCCTTCTTTCCAGTAAGTTTATCAACTCCAAGATACACGCTTGAGCGGTATACGATAGTCCCGTTTTTCTTTTTGTATTCTGTAATATTCATGGTTTACTCCTTTTCCATCAGCAGGCAAGCAATTAGAAAAGATTTTGAGTTTATACCATGCGAGGGGCTACGAGAACCCCCTTATTTTCGATTTTAAGCAGTCGGACGGTAAATTGTACCAGAAAAACAAGGCGGATATGGGGCTTATATGGGCAATAGAAAAAGTGTACCAACATCACAAGCCGATACACTGATTTTCTTTTGTAAAATATAAAAGCCCTTAACTGATAGCTGGTTACCTACATAGGCAACTTACGAAAAATACGCAGACATATCAGAATTACAAGCGACTTTCTAATATCACTATATCGCTTTTTTTATTAAAAATCAACAATTTTGTCGCTTTTTTTGTACTTTTTTATTTTTATTTTGAAAATAAGTGTAGGCATTGACATTTATTTGCTGGGAAGTATTGGCAATATTGAACATTATGATCATGGATTTTTCTAAGTAGTTTGATATCTCCTAATCTTTCTTGGTTATAAGCTACAGACTTAAATATTCTAAATAAGTGATTTGAAAATACGTCAGCAATTTGGATTAGTGTATGTTGTGAAGAATCGAAAAACTGGACGTTTATATCTGGGATTTTATTTAATTCAGCACAAAGTTTAGTTTGTAAGTATTCTTCTAAAGCTTTAAGGTTTTCAACTGCTTTATTTCTGTCGTCTAAATCTAAATATATATGCTCATAATTTTCTATCAGTTTATTTACTTGCAGAAACATAATATAGTTAAACGTTATATTTGGCTTTTTCCGAAGATGTTCCTCGGCATTGTGATTATCAAATACAATGAAGTTAAATCGGATATCTGTTTTTTTCATCAATTCCGTAAAAATATAGTCTTTGAAATCAAGTGGCATTTGTGACCCTTTGATTTCTTTTTTTATATCCAATTCTAGTTCAGGATGGTGTTTTAAGTAGTTTACCTTTGCTTTCCTAAAAACTCTTTTTACTTTGTTGGGGTCATTCGTTTGGCAACCAGCAACTATAAAAAATCGATTATTAAGCTTATCGCTAGTGGTAATGCTACCAGATTCGTCAAAGTTAAATCTCAAATGATTCTCCTTTCTATTTGTCAATTTCGCTTATTTTTGCGCTTTAGTCTGTAAAATTGGCTTTCTATTCTTCAATTTCCCCTGTTTTTGCACGATAGATATTGAAAAAAGGGGGAGTATTCATGATTGTTGGATATTGTGGTTCATTGGTTTAGAATCCTTTTTCCCAAGGTTCTTTTTTATTGGCTATTTTTACTTTTTCAGCCATATCAGAAACCAGATTCTTTATTATCTTTTTATCTTCCTTAGGGAGTATTCCATAATTTAGTAATAACTCTTCTTCATCAGTATATGAAAGCTGATTTACTGCAGATAAGAATGAAATAAGATTAGAGTAATCAGGATCATCATAACCAGTCACATATTGCCTTTCAAGTTCTTCCATTAAGTCATCACCAAGGATAGAGCATATCCTAGCTCTAACTAAATTATATGGATCATCAGGATTGATTTTGTTGAGATGAAAGTTTGCTTCTTGGCTATCTCTATACTCGCTATACCCTAACAGATAACTAACACTAACTCCGAATATATCTGCTAGTAGCTGGGCTTTATCTTGCTTAAGGGAAACATCCTCAGCGTTTTCCCATCTAGATATTGTTAGCTTTTTTACACCTATTTCATCGGCCAATTCTTTTTGTGTTTTCCCTTGTTCTTGTCTAAGTAGTTTAATACGATTTTTCATAAATATTATTACCTCATTGTGATTATATCATAAAATAAAAAAATATCAAAAAAGATAACAATAAATATCATTTGTTGCTTGACAAGTATCATTTATGATGTTACAATCTAGATAAAAGTTATCAATTATGATAACTGTAGAAAGGAGGAACTTCATTGCTTATTACCTCAACACAAGCAAAAGCAATCCGCCGAAAGCAAGCAGATAAGAAATTGACTGCAAAGCAAGCAGGCGAAGAAATCGGAGTTACACAAGTTACCTATCGAAAAATCCGAGACGGTGGCGAAGTAAAGCCTAGCATTTATCAAAAGGCCATGCAGTGGCTTGCTGAAGATTATTAGAAAGGAGCGACCCAATCGCAATACTACTTTACATTTACAAGTTTCTCATGTGGTGCTTTACCACTGGGGATTGACAACAAAAAAAGTCACTTGCTGAACGTTTGGCGACTGAAGCAAGCGACTGGATCAAGAATATAGATATTTTTTCTATACCTTGATTATAACAAAAATCAACTATTCAATCAATAACAACTAATGGTAGGCAAGCAATTAGAAAAGGTTTTGAAAAGCATAGAGCGCCAACTCTTAAAACTGGTACTTTCTCACGCTTTCAATTTGGCGACTCTGAGCGTGAGGATATCCTGTATAAGAAACAACTCAAAAAGCCCCACGCTCTCAAAGTTTGGCCACTCTGAGCGTGAGGAACTTCATTGCAAGAAAAACTGTATAAGAAACAACCGTTAAAAATCCCCACACTCGCCTTCGCCCAATTTTGAGTGTGAGGATATCCTGTATAGTAAACGACAATAAAAAGGCCATCAGGTCAATTACACAACATAGAAACAGAGGTAAAAAACATGGACACATTTTTAAAAGATTTTGGAAATGAGTTGCAACTCATTGAGGAAAAACTGGAAATTTTATCAGAGTGGCATAAGTCTAAGAATCATATTGGAGCAACGGAAATTGCTGAAGATTGTAATTCAGTAATCAGTCAGCTATGGGTAAAGTTTTATAAATTATCTGAATCGTACAAGAAGCAAGAAGCGAGCCATAAAGAGTTTTTCAATGCGAATGTTGAGAACTTACTTGGAGAATTAAAAAAATATGACGATGAATGCGTAAACAGATACGGTAAAGCCCCTGACTGGTTGCTATTCAATTTCTTAGACCAAGTTGTAAAAGAGAATAATCTAAGCAATGGTATCATTCACAAGACCGCTTCAACATGGACATATTTACGGGATTTAGTAATTGATGATTTAGAGAAAAGAGGGCTATTAAAATGACACTAGACCTAGACAACATGACACAAGCAGAATTTGATGAAGCAATTGCTGAAATCAAGGATAGAAATCCGAACCTCTTTCAGTTCATCACTGATTTTTTAGATAGAAAGGTAACACCCGAAGAGGTGGACGAGTTTTTGAATATGGAACAACCTAAACAAGCGGAATTTATCAAGAACTATAAGGCGAGGGCATAACATGAACGAACTAGATTTAACCAATACACAGGCGGTTTTTATTACCGTGGTACTGATTGGCTTACTGGTCTATCTAAACCACCGAGACCGCAAAAAAGGCGCCCAATTTGAGCGAGAAAGCAAACAGACGATAGAAACACCTAGTGAGGATTTAAACCCTTACTACGGACGTTATATCCAGCTTGCTGGTAAGATTCATAATTAGAAAGGGGTGTAATATGCAACTATTATCAAGAGAAGCAGAACTTGAATTACTGGAGAAAGTGGGAGATCACTTAGCTAAAAGGATGGAACTGGAAAAGCAACGTGATGACAACTGGGACTTGATTTCTAGGCCTGAGGTATTAGAGAAGTTAGGTATTAGTGGAACCACGTTAAATAATTGGCAGGACCATGGTCTAAAATCGTTCCAGTCGCCTTTTGAAAACAGTAAGAAAATCTATTACCGTAAGAGTGATATTTACAATTTTCTTGCAGTAGATTAGGAGGCAGAGAATGGCTAGGTATAACACACATCCAGCGCAAGGTGGTGGGCATTATCATGACGTTAAATTGTATAAGCACCGTGGCAGATCTTTGGAACAGTTCCAAGAACAAAAGCTACTGAAGAAGTTAAAAAAGAAACGCAAAAAGGGGCGATAGTATGACAATTTATGAGGCTAAAGGATTTCAAAACAATCTAGTCTATCCATTTGATAAGATTGAGCCGTTTGAGTATATTGAACGTTTTAAGCCTTTGGTAGTCCCTGAAGGGGTAAATATTGAAGACTTCAAACGTACACAAGCCCCGTACTGTATCAGTGGGAAAGTGACACCAGAAAAGAATGGCAGTTACAAGCGAAACAACTCCAGTCTAATCTATCGGGATTTGATTTTCCTTGATTATGACGATATACAGGGGACGACTGAGGGTTTTATAAAAGCCATTTCTAGCGCTTTATTTGGCTACTCCTATATCTTATACCCGACTATCAAACACAGATTAGAAAAGTCCCGTTTTCGCCTTGTAGTGAAGCCTGACAACGTGATGAACGAGGCAACCTATAAGCAGGTAGTGAAAGAGATTGCTGATAAGATTGGGCTACCCTTTGACATGGCCAGTTTAACATGGTCACAACTTCAAGGGCTACCAGTAACAACAGGCGACCCAGCAAGTTATCAAAAGATTGTAGAGCATGGACTTGATTATCCAGTACCACAGACAACGGCTGAACCAGTTAAACAGAATGCTACAAGCCTTCCATACACTCCAAGACCAAGCGGTCAGAAATCTATGACCATGAGGATCATTGACACGCTTTTCAACGGATTTGGAGACGAGGGAGGGCGAAACGTAGCGCTGACACGCTTTGTAGGTTTACTCTTTAATAAGTGGGTTGATTGTGACCTAGAGACCGCCTACGAGCTGACAAAGATAGCTAATAGCGTGACAGTTGAACCATTGCCTATTGAAGAGCTAGACCGCACTTTTAGCAGTATAGCACGGGCTGAATATAGAAAGAGAGGTTAGAACCATAGAACTAGAAGAATTAGGAAACCTAGAAAGTGAAATCATGGAGGTCAGAGAGCAAGAACAACCTCCAAAAACAATGTGGGAACTTTATAGTAGGATTTGGGAACTTGGAGATCACTGGCGGAAAGAAAACTCCTATATCGTCAATGAAGGAAAGAAAAATGAGAGAGTAGAGATTCCAGTGCCTAGCGTCGCAATAGTAGCCAAAGCGTTACAGGAAATTTGCCATTTTACCTTTATAGGCGAGGGTGCAATAAGTGATATTAGTAAGCTATATCTTTACCACTTGGATTTAGGCCATTATGTATCAAGTAACGATATTTTCCGAAAATTACTTTTAAAATATGACTCACGTTTGACCTCTAACAAGTTCTTCACGGAACTTATATCTTTTATCCGTACAGAAACAAAAATGAAAAAACCGCTGGACGATTATCGATATATTCCAGTAGCGAATGGAGTTTATAATATTAAAACTCATAGACTAGAGGAATTTAGTCCTAATTTTGTCATTACCAGTAAGATACAAACGGAGTACAATCCATGCGCCAGAAAGCCTATTTTAGACGGTTGGTTTGATTTTGATAGATGGCTAGAGACATTAGCAGTTAACGATAAAGAAGTTGTAGCTTTATTGTGGCAAGTCATAAATGAGGCTATCAATCCCAACCGAACACGTAAGAAAATGGTGCTAATGGTTGGAGATGGTAATAATGGGAAGGGGACTTTCCAAGCCTTGCTGGAGAATTTAATAGGACGGTCAAATATTAGTAATTTGAAACCTGACCAGTTTGGAAAAGAGTTCTATTTGGGCGCTTTGGAAGGAAAGGTTTGTAATATTGGAGATGATATTTCTAACAAGTACCTGGATGAGGTTTCTGACCTTATGAGTGTAATTAGTGGAGATCCAGTGCAGGTTAATAAAAAAAGCTTGCAACCCGTGGAAGCACGTTTCAGACTATTGTGTATCTTTTCGGGCAATGATTTGCCCAGAGCTAGAAATAAGACCATGGGGTGGTATAGACGGCTTTGTATCATTCCTTTCCGTGCAGATTTTAACGGTCAGAAAGAACGTCATGAAATCAAAGACCGATTTATAAAGAACAAAGAACTACTAGAGTGGGTTTTGTTTAAAGTTTTAAATATGCCAGATTTTGATAGCTTTATAGAACCTAAAGCGGTAAAAGAAATGCTTAGCAAGTACAAAAACGATAACGATTATATCAAAGTTTGGGTAGAGAATTTCTATATCCCTAATGGTTGGCACAAAGTAAATCACGTTCCAATGTTTATAGCAAGAAACAAACTAAAAGAATTTGCTGAGGATATAGGGATAGATAAACCTAAACTTGGACAATTTGGCAATGCAGTAATGGCCGAATTGGAAAAAACAACGTCATATAAGTACTCAGCCAAAAATGGAACGGTTAGCCCTAAGTTTTATGAAGTACTTGACCCACAAGGTTTTCAACGTAAAAGATTTGTCAAAGGGGTATGGGGAATACACTTAGAAGATGAAGATTCAGGTTAGGAAATTTAATACTAAAAAACCAATTACACCAAGGGTTATAGCAATTTAGGTTATGCAAAAAATAGAAACATAACCTAAACGCTAACCTTTGTAAACGTTGATATAAAAGTTTTTGCGAGTATTTAGGTTAGTAGGTTAGTTTTTATTTCTAATATCTCTATATAAAAAAATAAATATAACGTGTTATATAGGCGCGAACTTGAAAAGTAAACCTAACCCTAATCTAACACCCTTGAAGCGCTTATATAATAGGCTTTTAAAGGGTTATTTTTTAAACCTAATCAAAACCTAATCTGAGAGAAAAAGGAGCAAACCAGATGGTGATGAACATTGGTCAAAGAGTGACTAGACTGGAAGAAACCGTTGAGCGGATCAGTGAGGTGCTAGGTGGCTTGATTGAAAATGCGAGCTGTAACGCTATAGTAAACAATAAAAACATTGAACTGATTCAGGAGAGTTTTGAGACCGTCTTTAAAGAGATTGATGAACTAAAAGCAGTAGCTGACAAACGCTAAAACATTAAAACAAAATGGGGTAGATAGTACCGACCCCCTTTTAATGGTGTAACTACTAGTGACACCATTAAAACAGAAAGAGGAAAACAACATGGATGATTTTCATGATTTGCTACAAAAAGGGTTTATTTTATACCAAAAAAGTGGTAGAATAGGAGTAGAATCCCCCCCAACTTTTGGGAGTGTGACCTTGCATTTTCAAGATGGTAGATTTTCCCACTTGGTGCGAACTGAAACAAAGAAATAGAGTCTATCGGAACAACCGAGGGCACTGAATAAGCTAAATGGCTTTTCGGTGTCCTTTTTTGTTTTGGCGAAAGGAGAATGGATATGAGTTTAGGAAGTAAAGTAAAACGTCTTGAAGGAATTCAAAAGAATAAAAATCGTGAAAAGGTTGTGTTTATCAATAGTGGGGATTTTAAGGATTCAACAGAATGCGATGAATACATTGCTAGGCTTACAGAAGAGTATAAAGCGCAATATATCAATCCTATTTTCTTTATCGATGATGTGAGCATTTAAACTAACAGGAGGTAGAAAGCTATTGCAAAATTAAAACCAAAACAAGAATACTTTTTGATGGCTTTGATTAGTGAACCAAGCATTACAAAAGCTATTGAAAAATCTGGAATCGCCAAAAATACGGCGTATAGGTATCTTAGAGATAGGAATTTTTTTAGCGAATATCAAAAGCTAAGACAAGACATGATAGGACGAACGACAAGCCTATTATTACAGGCCAGTGGACGTGCAGTTGAAGTCTTGTACGAGGTGGCAGATGATCCAGAAAAAAGCCCCTACGCAAGGGTACAGGCAGCTAAAACAATATTAGAAATGGCATACCGTGGCATGGAATTAGAAGACTTGCAAACACGGATAGAAAAATTAGAAAGAGGAATGGAACTATGAAAATTAAATTATTTTATTATTATCGCTGGGACTCTACTGCACTAGAAGACTTTGAGAAAGAGGTCAACGACTTCATGGCAACTGTCCAAGTGGTAGACGTGAAATATTCAGAGGCTACTAACAACACAGAAGCAATCACTGGTGTAATGGTGCTATATAAGTAAGTAGAAGGAGCTGAATAGATGAAGAGAAGCACAGTATTAGCCAAAACAGAATCACTAAAAGGGGCTATTTATAACCTTTCTGGGAAAATGGACGAAATTCGCAATAACAATTATTTGAGTATAGACGGTAAGACGTATGAGTTAGAAGAATTGAAATATAAGTGGGAAAACTGGTATGGGGCTTACTACAATGAGTTGAAAGCATTATCAGATGGTTTATTAGAAAAAGTAGAAGGTAAACGTGCTGAGGATGAAGTTAAAAAATTAACTGACTACGGCTATCAAGCGGCCCTACAAAATGCTTTAAAGCTATTGGAAAAAGAAGCGCTAGAAGTTTCAACTGCTAAAGCGTTGATAGACCACTACAAGGATGATTGGACAGCTTTGTCACTTATTAGAAGTACCGTGGGGGATATCTGGGGAGATGGTAATCCTAAAAATGCTGAAATCGCCCAATATATTCCAATTGATAACCGTGAGCGTACTAAAGATTTGTTGGCTAAGTTTAGCCGTGGGGTTGATGAAATCAATTACCAGCGCTTGATGGATGATGATAAATTTGTAAAACAACGAGTAGATGGATTGATTTTATTCTTAAACTCAGATTTTTTAGATGAAAATATGGAAGCACAATAAAATCTTACGAGGGGGAGCAATCCCCTTTTTTAGATAAGTCAGACAGAATTACACACGAGGTAGGAGAATGGTTAGAAGTTTAAAGATAAGACTGCAAAGATTGGAAGAACACACTATTAAAGATATAACACCGATTGTATGGCTGACCTTTCTTGAGAATGGGGAATATGAAGTAAGAGTTCCAGAATATGGGAAAGGCAATAAAGAAGTAGTAACGACCTTTAAGAGTGAGAAAGAGGCTTGTAATTACATAGAAACCACAGTAGGGGCTTGTATTGTTTGGGATATACCACCACAATAAAGGAGCGCTAAAATGACCACTGATGAAGTAGAAAAGAAGCTAAAAAGCTATCGTAATAATCTCTTGTTGATTGAATATTAGAAGAGGAAAGTTTATAATGAGGTTAAAGTTAAGGAGGTTCTATCTAAAACGGTGCAAGAGATGGCTTTTGACACTAAGCGAAGGATTTTTGAAGTGGAGGTAGTGGATTGAAACCAAAATATTTAGAACATATCTTGTTTGAACCATTGAAAAAAGCGACAGATGAACAGGTTGCTTTTTTAGGGAACGCAATTTTCTTTAGTCAAGCATTCTTAGAAAAAAATCATCCGCAAATATTAGAGGAATTTTCTAAAGATTATCCACCAGTTTTTACAAGTGAGCGCTCTAAAAGATGGATTCATCGTTTTAGGAGTGATTTCTATAATTCTAGTAGATCAAACAATAATACTCCACTTGATGAATTTATCGTCAGAGCAAAGAGAAAGATGCCTGACTATGCACGTAAAGAATATGAAGAATATCTATCAACAAACGCCTAGAACAATCTAAGCGCTAAAGAGTAGTGGGTGGTGTTTTGTTGAGAAATATTGAGAATTAAGTTAGCAGATATGGAAAAGTATGTACATATTCCACCAGAACGGAGAGTTAGAAGTGTATAAGTAGGCTGAGGCTTCATATTTGCCCCCCTATTTTGCTCTGTTTCGTACTGGACGATTAAAAACACCATGGATAAACTAAAAGCCCTTAGAAACGAATCTAGGGGCTTTTGTGGTTGAAAAGTGTTAGAAAAGGTGTATAATATAGATAAAGAATAGAAGTAGAGAAATATCGGGAACTACGCACCCTTGGGGTATCTGAAAAGCGGGGAATTCCCGTCCCGCCTATTCCAGCACCTAGAGAAATCTAAGTGCTTTTTTGATATGAGTTATTTTCTACGTGATATAATGAACCTATCAGCAATAAAAAAGCACGTTTGACCGTGCTAGTTCCTTGCCTGCTGAACTCATCATTTTAAGTTCCTTTTTGTTACCCTTTAAGTTATCTCAACTTATTTGAATTTAATAGTTTTTGAGAAAATCAAGTTAGATATTGAGTAGGCTTAGGCCTATTTTTTAGTATCTAATAATAGGAAGATAACTTGAAAAAATAAAATAGTTCAGTGAACTATTTTATCTCGAACCTTGAAATTTAAAAGTTCGGCCGTTGATTTAACAACGTTTCTAGCCCCTCGGATTTTTTCCGAAGGGCTATTTTTGTATTTGAGAGACAAAACTTTTGAAAAAATCTTTTTCATAACTTTATCCAGTACATTGATTGCTTCATCTTTCATGTTCTTTGTGACGTGGGTGTAGATGGAAGTAGTGACTTCAGAGTCGGAATGACCAACCCTGTCCATGATTGTTTTTAGCGGAATTTTATTTTCAGCTAAAATGCTAATAGTTGTATGTCTGAAGATGTGAGGGGACAGATGTTTGGGGATTGGTTTTTTAAGGCGTTCGTTTGTTCGATGGAGAGATTTACTTAGAATAGAACTATGGATTGGCCTACCAGTGTTTGTGACGAATATACGAGTGCTTTTGTACCAATTTAGGTCAGTATTTTCACTGAGCTGGTTCAGTTCAATCATTTTGTCTAGTATCTCAATTTCTCTTTTAGTTAAGTGGGTAGTTCGAAATCTTGCAAAAGTCTTAGTACCGTCATCATCTGGAATGTATCGGTTGAATGTTGTGTGGATGTCTAATGTCTTGCTATCTTTGTGATATTTGTCTGACGTAAGAGCAGCTAATATCTCCAAACAATTTAGGAGGATAGAAGTTTGATTAGTAGCTGACTAGTCCTTGTGTTATCTTGCTATATCGTACAGAAATATTTCTATGTACATGGTTCTAATACCTATATTTTTGACAATAATATAAGAAAATAGTATACTAAATAGACAGTCATTTATTGTAGTGATAACGGTTAGGAGAAAATAGTGTTAAAACGTATTTTAAATATAGCATTAGCTTATGTCGGTGTTGTTATTGGTGCTGGATTATCTTCCGGCCAAGATTTAATGCAATACTTTGTTAGTTTTGGTAAATGGGGTATCATTGGAACGATTGTTCTTGGAATCATAAGTATTATTTTTGGTAAAATTATCATTACCTTAGGAAGCTATTTCCGTTCAAATGATCATTTTGAAGTTCTTTCCCAAATTGCCGGGCCTATTACTAATAAGATTCTTGATTTTGCTTTAATTGTTTCCTGCTTTGTAATTGGTTTTGTTATGATTGCTGGGGCTGGTTCAAACCTTAACCAACAATTTGGTTTGCCATTTTGGTTGGGAGGATTGATTTGTGCTATCTTGGTCATTATTGTCAGTTTTCTTAATTTTGAAAAGATTACCAGCGTTCTTGGGATATTTACTCCTTTGGTCTTTGTCATGATTATCATTATGGCAGTCCATACGTTCGTAGGGAAAAGTTTTGATTTTGAAGAATTAGAAGCAATCACAGCTACACTTTCTTCTCCGATGCCCAATGTCTGGGTTTCTTTACTAAATTATTTCGCACTAACTGTTATGACTGGTGTATCCATGGCATTTGTCTTAGGAGGTTCTGTCATGAGAATTGGTGTTGCGGAAAAAAGTGGTCTCTTAGGTGGACTTGTAGTTAGTTTAATTATTACTGTAGC
This sequence comes from Streptococcus sp. 544, assembly GCF_013277385.1. NCBI lineage: Bacteria > Bacillati > Bacillota > Bacilli > Lactobacillales > Streptococcaceae > Streptococcus > Streptococcus sp. 544. Next base: position 38,432 of record NZ_VMMU01000029.1, on the reverse strand, counting down.
AACTGGTATTTTATACGCCAATATAAAACTTGTTTCAACTGTTGATATTCCTATGTTAACAATTGCGGAGCAGATTCATCCTCTATTTTCTTTGCTGTATGCTCTAATTATTTTTGGACTTATTTTTAATACAGCTTTCAGTTTATTTTATGCCTTGGCAAAACGTTTCTCTTCAAATAAACCTAAGCGCTTTTACCCTATTCTAATTGCTACGGTCGCTATAGGATATGGTTTATCTTTTATGGGATTTAAAGAATTAGTCTCCATTATGTATCCTCTTTTAGGTTATGTCGGTTGTCTAATGCTGGTCATTTTAGCAGTGGCATGGATAAAAGAAAGAGGAAACATCAAAGGGGAAAAATCTTTAAGACGAAAGATGATTCGATTGATAACCAAAAAATATGACGATGAACAAGAATATACTATTAGAGATAAAGCGACATTTCACCAACTAGGTGAAGATTCTATTATAGATACTAAGAGTATCAAAAGTGATATAAAGGATTTGGTAAAAGAACAGTTTGTTGATGATAATACAGAGCATAATGAAAATGTCTTATCTTAAATGATAATAAAACTGGCAAAATCTTTAAAATCAGAAAAGTGCATGTTATCAGGTGTCAAAAACACTTGATAAGATGCCTTTTATTATAGAGATATTCATCCTCTTCAAAAATTTCTTCAAACCATGTCAGTCTAATCTACAAATTCAAAACAGTGTCTTGAGCTAACCCGTTAGTTTGATCTGTAACCTCAAAGTCCTGCTTTAAGCAAGCTGTAGCTAGCTTTCTAGTTTGCTATTTGATTTTAATTGAGTATTATTTCATATTCTCTTAAAAATTGAGTTTTTTCCATCCTTAGCTGAACTGACTTTTGAAGTATTTTCATTTTCAGATTAGTAGACAATGAACATTAACTCGTCTATCTGCTAGTAGCTAGTCAGACAAAGACTGACTTATGTATGGGGAAAATCTGCTTTCAAGTGAGCTTTATCTTTATCCGGAACTAGAAAATAGCAATAATATCTACAAACTATATTCCATCGTGGGGAGGAGAGAGACTAGTTTGGATGATTAAGAACAACCTACTAGTAAAAAATAGATCATTTTTTAATATGAGATAAAAACTGATATTAAAAGCAATTTATTTCTATTTTTTAACATTTCATTGTATAATAGCAATATATGCAAATATCATGTGTCATCAGGTTAATACTCTTAGAAAATCTTTTTAAACTACGTCAGGCTAATATACAGACTCAAAACAGTGTCGTGAGTAGTCTACGGCTAGTTCCCTAGTTTACGCCTTGATTTTCATCGAGAATAACCTTTCTATTTCGATTTTAAGGAGAAAATACAGAGTGAAAAAAATAATGCTAATTATCAATCCAACTTCTGGAGGAGAAAAAGCTTTAGATTACAAAGAGAAGCTGGAGAATAAAGCAAGAGAGTATTTTGATGATGTGGAAACTAAAATTACTCAAAAAGCCAAAGATGCTACAAATTTCGCAGAAGAAGCTGCTAGAGAAAGATATGAATCAATTCTAGTTTTTGGTGGAGATGGTACAGTCAATGAAGTTATTTCAGGGATTGCTGAAAGGGACTATATTCCTAAACTGGGAATTATACCAGGTGGTACTGGTAACCTGATTACAAAACTTTTAGAAATCAATCAAGATATTGACGGAGCTATTGAAGAACTAGATTTCAATTTAACTGATAAGATTGATATCGGAAAAGCAAATGGTCACTATTTTGGATATATCTTTAGTATCGGGTCTCTCCCTGAAGCCATTCATAATGTTGAAATTGAAGATAAAACGAAATTTGGTATCTTGGCTTATGCAGTTAATACCATGAAGTCTGTCATGACAGATCAAGTATTTAACATTAAAGTTGAAACCGAAAATGGAAATTACCTTGGGGAAGCAAGTCATGTTTTAGTACTTCTAACAAATTATTTTGCCGATAAAAAAATCTTTGAAGAAAACAAGGATGGATATGCAAATATTCTAATTTTGAAAGATGCTTCTATATTCTCTAAATTATCTTTGATTCCGGATTTGTTAAAAGGAGATCTTGTAGAGAATGAAAATATTGAATATATAAAGGCACGTACTATTAAAATTTCTTCTGATATCGAATTAGAGTCGGATGTTGATGGCGATAAATCAGATAATCTACCAGTCGACATCAAGGTACTAGGACAACACATTGAAGTGTATTCCGTACCTAAGAAACAATCATAAAACTCAAAGCCTTGTTACCGAGGCTTTTTTCATTATGTGATTTTCAGTAGGCAGATTTATTCTATCTATAATACAAGTAAAATTCAGTATTTAAGATCTAGCAGATTTAGCAAATGATGAATAAAAGAAAGGATGGCCTAAATATTTTAACAGATTTACGAGGCTAATCATGGTATAATAAAAGGCAATGAAAAATTCCAACGAGGCTGAGATGAAATTACTTTATACTGATATTCGGACTTCTTTGACAGAGGTTCTAACTAGAGAGGCAGAAGAGCTAGTTGCTACGGGCAAGCGGGTCTTTTACATCGCCCCCAACTCTCTTTCTTTTGAAAAGGAACGATCTGTACTGGAATGTTTACCCCAGCAGGCTTCTTTTGCGATTACCGTCACGCGCTTTACTCAAATGGCTCGTTATCTGGTCTTGAATGATTTACCAGCTAAAACTACTCTTGATGATATCGGTCTTGGGATGGCTTTTTATAAGTGTCTTGCGGCACTCGATCCCAAGGATTTACGTGTTTATGGTGCGATTAAGCAGGATCCTCAGTTTATCCAGCAGTTGATTGAGCTTTACCACGAGATGAGCAAAGCTCAGATGACTTTTTTGGACTTGGAGAATTTGACGGATGAGGATAAGAGAGCCGATTTACTCTTGATTTTTGAGAAAGTAACGGCCTATCTCAATCAAGGCCAGTTAGCTCAGGGAAGTCAGTTATCCCATTTGATTGAGGCTATTGAGAATGACAAAGTTAGTAGTGATTTTACTCAAATCGCCTTGGTTATTGATGGATTTACCCGTTTTTCTGCTGAGGAGGAGCGGATTGTGGACTTAGTTTATGCTAAGGGTGTTGAGATTGTTATTGGGGCTTATGCTAGTAAGAAAGCCTATACTAGCCCATTCGCCGAAGGCAATCTCTACCAAGCCAGTGTGGAGTTTCTCCATCATCTAGCTTCTAAATACCAAACGCCTGCTCAAGACCGTTCTCAGACTCATGAGAAGATGGATAGTTTTGACAAGGTCTCTCGTTTATTGGAATCGTCCTATGACTTTTCAGAACTTTCCTTGGAAATTGATGATAAGGACCGTGAAAACTTACAAATCTGGTCTTGCTTGACGCAAAAGGAAGAGTTGGAGCTAGTAGCCCGTAGCATTCGTCAGAAATTGCATGAGAACTCAGACCTGAGCTACAAGCATTTTCGTATTCTCTTGGGGGATGTAGCTTCTTATCAGTTATCTCTAAAAACGATTTTTGACCAGTATCAGATTCCTTTCTATCTAGGCAAAAGCGAATCCATGGCGCACCACCCTTTGACACAGTTTGTTGAGTCTATTTTAGCTTTAAAACGCTATCGTTTCCGTCAAGAAGATTTGATAAATCTTCTCAGAACAGGTTTGTATACTGATCTTAGCCAAGCGGATATTGATGCTTTTGAGCAATATATCCGTTATCTTGGTATCAATGGCTTGCAAGCCTTTCAGCAAACCTTTACCAAATCCCACCATGGAAAATTTAATCTGGAACGTTTAAATGCTCTTCGTCTGCGTGTTTTAACACCTCTTGAAACTCTCTTTGCCAGTCGAAAACAGAAGGCTGAAAATCTCTTGCAAAAGTGGAACTCTTTTCTAAAAGAAGGATCTGTGACCAAGCAGTTACAAGATTTGACAGCCACTATGGAAGCTGTAGAACAGGAAAGACAAGCCGAAGTTTGGAAGGCTTTCTGTCATGTTTTAGAACAATTTGCGACTGTTTTTGCTGGTTCACAGGTTAGTCTAGAGGACTTCCTAGCCTTGCTTTATTCTGGGATGAGTCTATCTCAGTATCGCACCATTCCAGCAACAGTGGACACCGTTCTGGTGCAGAGTTACGATTTGATTGCGCCCTTAACGGCTGACTTTGTCTATGCCATTGGGCTGACTCAGGACAATTTACCAAAAATCGCGCAAAATACCAGTCTTTTGACAGATGAAGAAAGGCAAAACCTAAACCAAGCGACAGAAGAGGGGAGTCAATTGCTGATTGCCAGCAGTGAAAATCTCAAGAAAAATCGCTATACTATGCTTTCCTTAGTCAATTCTGCTCGTAAGCAGTTGGTCTTGTCAGCTCCAAGCCTTTTTAACGAAAGTGAAAGCAAGGAATCTGCCTATCTTCAAGAACTGGTCCATTTTGGATTTAGCAGGAAAGAGAAGAGGATGAATCACAAAAGGTTGTCTAAGGAAGATATGGGGTCATATCACAGTCTTTTGTCCAGTCTGGTTGCCTATCACCAGCAGGGCCAGACGAGTGATACTGAGCAAGATTTGACCTTTGTCAAGGTTCTGGCGCGTGTCATGGGTAAAAAACTAGACAAGCAAGGTTTGGAAAATCCAGCCCTTCCAACCAGTCCAAGCAGTAAGCAGTTGACCAAGGATACCTTGCAAGCTCTCTATCCTACTGATCAGGAGTTTTACCTGTCTACCTCTGGTTTGACGGAGTTTTATCGCAATGAATACAGTTATTTTCTTCGCTACGTTTTAGGCTTGCAAGAAGAATTACGCCTGCGTCCTGATGCCCGCAGTCACGGAAATTTCTTACACCGCATTTTTGAACGTACCTTGCAGTTGCCTAACGAAGATTCCTTTGACAAACGTCTAGAACAGGCTATTCAAGAAACCAGTCAAGAGCGGGAATTTGAGGCTATTTATCAGGAAAGTTTGGAAGCCCAGTTTACCAAGGAAGTTTTGCTTGATGTTGCACGGACAACTGGACATATTCTCCGACACAATCCAGCCATCGAAATCATCAAAGAGGAAGCGAATTTCGGTGGGAAAGAGCAAGCCTTTATTCAATTGGACAATGGACGCAGTGTCTTTGTACGAGGTAAGGTTGACCGCATTGACCGTTTGAAAGCTGATGGGGCGATAGGAGTGGTAGACTACAAATCCAGTCTTACTCAGTTCCAGTTTCCTCATTTCTTTAATGGACTCAATTCCCAGTTACCAACCTATCTAGCTGCCCTAAAAAGAGAAGGGGAGCAGAACTTTTTCGGAGCCATGTACTTGGAAATGGCTGAACCAGTCCAATCTCTGATGGCCGTTAAAAATCTGGCAGGAGCAGTTGCGGAAGCCAGCAAGTCTATGAAATACCAAGGCCTCTTTTTGGAAAAAGAAAGCAGTCATTTGGGCGAATTTTACAATAAAAACAAGGCTAACCAGTTGACGGATGAGGAATTCCAGCTCCTACTGGACTACAATGCCCATCTTTACAAGAAAGCAGCTGAGAAGATTTTAGCAGGCCAATTCGCCATCAATCCCTATACTGAAAATGGCAGAAGTATTGCTCCATATGTTCAGCAACATCAAGCCATCACCGGATTTGAAGCTAATTACCACTTGGGTCAAGCCCGTTTCCTAGAAAAGTTAGATTTAGCTGACGACAAGCGTCTGGTCGGAGAAAAACTCAAGCAAGCTTGGTTTGAAAAAATAAGAGAGGAGTTGAATCGATGAAGCCTATTCCCTTTTTAACTGAGGAGGAAATTCAAAAACTGCAAGAAGCAGAAGCGCATTCGGGTAAGGAACAGAAGAAAACTGCCGAGCAAATTGAAGCCATCTACACTTCTGGTCAGAATATCCTCGTTTCAGCGTCTGCTGGTTCTGGGAAGACCTTTGTCATGGCGGAGCGTATTCTGGATCAGTTAGCGCGTGGTGTGGAAATCAGTCAACTCTTTATCTCCACCTTTACTGTCAAGGCTGCGACCGAACTCAAAGAACGTTTAGAGAAAAAAATCAGCAAGCAAATCCAAGAAAGCAGCGATGTCGACCTCAAACAACACTTGGGTCGCCAGTTGGCAGACCTACCCAATGCTGCCATCGGAACCATGGACTCTTTCACACAAAAATTCCTTGGTAAACATGGCTATCTGATTGATATTGCACCTAATTTCCGTATTTTACAAAACCAAAGCGAGCAACTCCTTCTAAAAAATGAAGTCTTTCATGAGGTCTTTGAAGCCCATTACCAAGGCAAACAGAAAGAGAAGTTTAGTCATTTGCTGAAAAACTTTGCTGGACGTGGCAAGGATGAACGGGGGCTGCGCCAGCAAGTCTATAAAATTTATGACTTCCTCCAATCAACCAGCAACCCTCAAAAGTGGCTGAGTGAATCTTTCCTCAAAGGTTTTGAAGAGGCTGATTTTACCAGTGAAAAAGAAAAACTGACTGAGCAAATCCAGCAAGCCCTTTGGGACTTGGAAAGTTTCTTCCGTTATCATCTGGATAATGATGCCAAGGAGTTTCCTAAGGCTCCCTATTTAGAAAATGTCCAGTTGATTCTGGATGAAATTAGTTCCTTGAATCAAGAGTCCGATAGTCAGGCTTATCAAACGGCGCTTGCGCGTGTTGTCGCAATTTCGAAAGAGAAAAACGGCCGAGCTCTGACTAATGCCAGCCGTAAGGCTGATTTGAAGCCGCTGGTCGATGCCTACAACGAAGAGAGAAAGACCCAGTTTGCTAAACTAGGACAACTGTCAGACCAGATAACCATTCTCGACTATCAAGAACGTTATCATGGAGAGACCTGGGAACTAGCTAAGACTTTCCAAACTTTCATGAGTGATTTTGTGGAAGCTTATCGTCAGCGTAAGCGCCAGGAAAACGCCTTTGAATTCGCTGATATTAGCCATTATACCATTGAGATTTTGGAGAATTTTCCGCAAGTCCGTGAGGCTTATCAGGAGCGCTTCCATGAAGTCATGGTAGACGAGTATCAAGATACCAACCATATTCAAGAACGGATGCTGGAATTACTTTCTAATGGCCACAACCGCTTTATGGTGGGAGATATCAAGCAATCTATCTATCGTTTCCGTCAGGCAGACCCGCAGATTTTCAATGAAAAGTTCCAACGCTATGCGCAAAATCCAAAAGAGGGCAAGCTCATTCTCCTCAAGGAAAATTTCCGTAGTAGTTCCGAAGTGCTATCAGCAACCAATGATGTTTTTGAATGCCTTATGGATCAAGAGGTCGGTGAAATCAACTATGATAACATGCACCAGCTTGTTTTTGCCAATACCAAACTAACTCCTAACCCTGAGAACAAGGCAGAATTTCTCCTCTACGACAAGGACGACACAAATGAGGAAGAAGAAAGCCCGGCAGGAACGAAACTAACAGGTGAAATGCGCTTAGTTATCAAGGAGATTCTGAAACTTCATCAGGAGAAAGGTGTTTCCTTTAAAGAAATTGCCCTTTTGACCTCCAGCCGCAGTCGTAATGACCAGATTCTTCTCGCCCTGTCTGAGTACGGGATTCCTGTTAAAACTGACGGAGAGCAAAACAATTATCTCCAATCCCTAGAAGTACAAGTCATGCTAGACACCCTTCGTGTCATTCACAATCCCCTGCAAGACTACGCTTTGGTTGCCCTTATGAAGTCTCCAATGTTTGGTTTTGATGAGGATGAGTTAGCACGTTTGTCCCTTCAGAAAGCAGAGGATAAAATCCAAGAAAATCTCTATGAGAAACTGGTCAATGCTCAAAAAATGGTAACAAGCCAGAAAAAATTGATCCACACAGCTCTAGCTGAGAAACTAAACCAATTCATGGAAATCTTGGCTTCTTGGCGCCTGTATGCCAAAACGCACTCTCTCTATGACTTGATTTGGAAAATTTATAACGACCGTTTTTATTATGATTACGTTGGGGCTTTGCCAAATGGGCCTGCTAGACAAGCTAATCTCTATGCCCTAGCACTGCGAGCTGACCAGTTTGAAAAGAGCAATTTCAAGGGCTTGTCACGTTTTATTAGCATGATTGACAAGGTCCTAGAAGCCCAGCACGATCTTGCAAGTGTGGCAGTCGCACCGCCCAAGGATGCTGTAGAACTCATGACCATCCACAAGAGTAAAGGACTGGAGTTTCCTTACGTCTTTATCCTCAATATGGATCAAGATTTCAACAAGCAAGACTCTATGTCAGAGGTCATTCTCAGCCGTAAAAATGGACTTGGTGTCAAATATATTGCCAAAATGGAGACAGGAGCAGTGGAAGATCACTATCCTAAAACCATCAAACTCTCCATTCCTAGCCTGACCTATAGGCAGAATGAAGAAGAATTGCAGCTGGCAAGCTATTCAGAACAGATGCGTCTGCTGTATGTTGCCATGACGCGGGCTGAGAAAAAGCTCTATCTTGTCGGCAAGGGTTCTCGTGAAAAGCTGGAAGCCAAGGAATACCCAGCAGCTAAAAATGGGAAACTAAATAGCAACACTAGACTTCAAGCCAAGAATTTTCAAGATTGGATCTGGGCTATCAGCAAAGTATTTTCTAAGGACACTCTCAACTTTAGTTATCGTTTCGTTGGTGAAAATCAGCTGACTAGAGAATCTATCGGAGAGTTGGAAAACAAAAGCCCTCTCCAAGATAGCTCCCAAGCAGACAATCGTCAGTCAGAAACCATTAAAGAAGCTCTTGAAATGCTGAAAGAAGTGGAAGTTTATAATACTCTTCACCGTGCAGCCATTGAACTTCCTAGTGTTCAAACTCCAAGTCAAATCAAGAAATTCTACGAACCAGTTATGGATATGGAAGGTGTCGAAATTGCTGGTCAAGGCCAGTCAGTAGACAAGAAAATTAGCTTTAATTTGCCAGATTTTTCAACCAAAGAAAAGGTAACTGGAGCTGAGATTGGTAGTGCTACCCACGAACTCATGCAGAGAATGGATCTCAGCCAACGACCAACGCTTGCTAGCCTGACAGAAACTCTCAAACAAGTTCAAACCAGACCAGCTGTCAGAGACAAGATCAAGCTTGCTAAAATTCTTGCATTCTTTGACACAGCACTCGGTCAGGAAATTCTTGCTAATACCGATCATCTTTATCGCGAGCAACCCTTCTCCATGCTCAAACGAGACCAAAAGAGTCAGGAAGACTTTGTTGTCCGTGGTATCCTTGATGGATATCTGCTTTACGAAGACAAAATTGTTCTGTTCGACTATAAGACAGACCGCTATGATGATCCAAGTCAACTCATAGACCGCTATCGTGGTCAGCTAGCCCTATACGGAGAGGCTTTATCTCGAGCCTATTCGATTGAAAATATTGAAAAATACTTGATTTTACTAGGTAAAGACGATGTTCAAGTTGTAAAAGTATAATATAGAAAGGAGACCTCATGACACTTCCAGTTAGAAAATCCCTGCATGATGCGGTTTTACAGGCTTCAAAAGCGGATACTTGGGAACAAGCTACCAAGGAATGGAATGAAGTTTCCTTGATTTTTAACGGTATTGGCCGTAGCAATTGTGTCTGTGGAAATGCCATCAAATACGCTTATGAACTCTTTAACGGTGTCACAGGCCAACGCCTCTTTCCAATTGGTAGCGACTGTGTTCGTCATTTTCATCGATTATCCCTTGACCAGCAATTGGAAGAGGAAGAAAAACTGCTAAGAAAGATTGAAAATCTGACCAGAAAAGCCCAGAAAAAGGAGAAAATCAAGGTCAATAAAAGTGACTTTGACGAGCGTCTTCTAAAGTGGCTCTGGGAAAAAGGTGTTTTTAAACCTAATCGTGGCAATCAGTTCTCCCCTGATAGAGACTACCAGCTCTTCCTAGAAGTCTTTCAAGGAGGAAGTTGGACCAAGGCAGAGCCCAAGAAAAAGGCTCGTATGGAAGAAGTTCTTGAAAAATGTATCAAACCCTTCTTACTTGGAAAACCAGATGACCAACTCTACCTTGTCAAGCTAGGTAAGGAGAAAATTGACTACGAACAAGAACTCCGTATTCAGGCAGAGAAAGAGCGCAAGAAGAGGGATAAAATCGCCAAGCAATATGCAGACAATCTGGTTCTAGCCATGGGTCCAGCAGAGCGTGCCTATCAAGATTACTTTGGCTTTACAGAGACACTGACTCAAGAAGAACGCAAGTGGGAGAAAATTCTTTTTGGTAAAAATCGGACAGAACGGGCTATCAAGGCCAAACAATACCAAAAAGAGCTGGAAAAAGACCAACGAATTGCTAGTCAGGATCCAATTGAAAGAAAGCAGAAGCAGACCTGGCTCCTCAATTCCTATTTCCGTGAGCTTCCTGAAGAAAAAGCCCGATTTGCTCGGCTCTTATTAGAATATCGAAAAAGTGGAGAAGTGCCTTTTTCAACTGAATACTTATCAGACCATCTGCTCGACTTTTTCTATAAAATGAAAGCCTTTGAGTTTGAAATCGCACCAGAACAAGTTCGAGATTTTCTAAAAGAAAGCCTTCAAGCAGAGAATCTATCATCAGCACAAGAAAGCTGGATAGAAGGAATTCTCCTCAACTGCATCAAACCATTTTTAGAACGATTAGTGATATGAGTAACATCTACCGTGGAAATTCCATGGTAGGTTACATTTTATCCAAAAAGAAAATAGGAAATTACAAAACTACTACTTGGTATTTTATACTCTTCGAAAATCTTTTCAAACTGCGTCAACGTCGCCTTGCCGTACTCAAGTATAGCCTGCGGCTAGTTTGCTCTTTGATTTTCATTGAGTATTATATATAAAACAAAGTATGAAAGCGCAACTCAATTTTAAGACTTTTTTGTAAATTAATAGTACAATTAAGTTATGTTGCCTTTTTTATAGATAACACACTAATATAATAAAGGTTTTTGTAACATCTATAAATTATATTTCAAGGAGGAATCATGGAAAAGTATTTTGGTGAAAAACAGCAGCGTTTTTCATTTAGAAAATTATCAGTAGGACTTGTATCTACAACGATTTCAAGTTTATTTTTTATGTCTGTATTAGGTAGTTCATCTGTAGAGGCTCAAGAGACTAAAGGTGTTCACTATAAATATGTGACAGAGTCAGAGCTATCATCAGATGAAAAGAAGCAGCTTGTCTATGATATTCCGACATGCATGGAGAATGATGATGAGACTTATTATCTTGTTTATAAATTAAATTCTCAAAATCAACTGGGAGAATTGCCAAATACTGGAAGCAAGAATGATATGAAAACCTTAGTTGCTGGTGCTAGCTTAGCTGCTCTGGGGATTTTAATTTTTGCCGTTTCTAAGAAAAAAGTTAAGAATAAAACAGTATTACATTTAGTATTGGTTGCAGGGATAGGAAATGGTGTTCTTGTATCGGCTCATGCTTTAGAAAATAATCTCTTACTGAATTACAATACTGACTATGAATTGACCACAGGAGAAAAATTACCTCTTCCTAAAGAGATTTCAGGCTACACTTATATTGGATATATCAAAGAGGGAAACATAACTTCTGAGTCTAAAGTAAATAATCAAGAAAAATCAGTAGCTACTCCTACAAAACAACAAAAGGTAGATTATAATGTTACACCGAATTTTGTAGAGAATTCATCAAAGGTACAAGCTATTCAGGAAGAAAAAACAGCTTCTTCAACTAAGCCGACAGAAGTTCAAGTAGTTGAAAAACCTTTCTCTACTGAATTAATCAATCCAAGAAAAGAAGAGAAACAATCTTCAGATTCTCAAGAACAATTAGCCGAACATAAGAATCTAGAAACGAAGAAAGACGAGAAGGTTTCTCCAAAAGAAAAGACTGGGGTAAATACATTAAATCCGCAGGATGAAGTTCTATCAGGCCAGTTGAATAAACCTGAACTCTTATATCGTGAGGAAACTATAGAGACAAAAATAGATTTTCAAGAAGAAGTTCAGGAGAATCCTGATTTAGCTGAAGGAACTGTAAGAGTAAAACAAGAAGGTACATTAGGTAAAAAAGTTGAAGTCATCAGAATATTCTCTGTAAACAAGGAAGAAGTTTCGCGAGAAATTGTTTCAACTTCAACGACTGCGCCTGTTTCAAGAATAGTCGAAAAAGGTACTAAAAAAACTCAAGTTATAACGGAACAACCTGAGACTGGTGTAGAACATAAGGACGTACAGTCTGGAGCTATTGTTGAACCCGCAATTCAGCCTGAACTACCAGCAGCTGTAGTAACCGACAAAGGTGAACCTGCAATCCAACCAGCGTTGCCCGAAGAAGTTGTTACAGACAAGGGTGAACCAGAAGTCCAACCAGAATTGCCAGAAGCAGTTGTAAGCGCCAAAGGTGACTCAGCAGTTCAACCAGAGTTACCCGAAGCTGTTGTGGCTGAAAAAGGAGAACCGGAAGTCCAACCAGAATTGCCAGAAGCTGTAGTAAGTGATAAAGGCGTACCAGAAGTCCAACCAGAGTTGCCAGATACTGTGGTAAGTGATAAAGGAGAACCTGAACGGGTGGCACCGCTTCCAGAATATAAAGAACCACAAGCCGGAGCTATTGTTGAACCAGAGCAGGTAGCACCACTACCAGAATACACAGGTCCACAGTCTGGAGCGATAGTCGAGCCAGAGAAAGTAGAAGCACCGAAAGAATATACTGGTAAAATCGAACAACCTAGTGCAGAAGATACTAAACCAAATAATGAAAATACTAATACACCAGAAGAAATGAGTATTCAGAAAAAATCTAGTGCATTAATTAATATGAACTTTATTACAGATTCGTCGAAGGTTACTGGAGTAGGATCAGCTACTTTTATTGCACCAAATGTACTTTTAACAGTAGCACATAATTTCATTAATAATTCTACTGATAATACTACGGGCGAATTTAGAGGTGATAAATCTAAAAACGTATATGAGTGGGTGACTCCTGATGGACAAAAAGGAACATTTACTGCTAACAATATTCATTTTTATAATAAAAAAGATTATCCAAAAGGATTTATCTATGATTTAGCAGTGATTAAGCTACCTGAAACAACTGGCAGAGAACATGTAGAATTAGTTAAAAATTATTCGAAAGTAAACCTTAATGACAAACTAAATGTTCATGGATATCCAGCTGGGAAATATACGCACTTAAAAGATGCTACGGTAGAAATGGAACAAGAATACGCGAATAACACCTACGGTGTTCAATATCAAGGTGGAAATCCTGGTATGAGTGGTGGAGGAATATTTAATGCTAATGGTGAAGTCATTGGTGTCCACCAAAATGGAGCACAAAATCGCTCAGGCGGATTGATTTTATCTCCTACACAATTAGCTTGGATTAAGAGCATTATAGCAGGTAATGAGATTACCCCAGTATACGATAAACTTTATCGTCATAAAGATGAGAAAAAAGATGACGCTAAAGATGAAAAAGAAGTTATTAAGAAATTAGAACTTAGAAATATATCTTCTGTAGAACTATATTCAAAAGATGGTAATAAGTATCGACATGTAACTTCACTTGCTTCTTTACCAAGTAATGCAGAAAATTACTTTATGAAAGTTAAATCAGAGAACTTTAAAGATGTGATGCTACCAGTTACAAGCATTACTAATGATACTAAAGATAATAGAGATGTTTATAAGATAGTAGCGAGTGCAAATAATCTGATACATCATGAAAATAATAATGTACTAGAAAATTATACTTACTATTTACCAAAAACTCAGCAAAGTGAAACTGGTGTCTATACATCATTTAAAAATTTAGTAGATGCAATGAATAGCAATCCTAATGGCACATTCCGTTTAGGTGCAACTATGGATGCTCGTGAAGTTGAACTTCCAGATGGTCAAGAAAGTTATGTGAATAATGTATTCCATGGAACATTAGTAGGAACAAATAATGAGAAATATTACGCTATTTATAATTTGAAAAAACCATTATTTGGGGGATTAAATGGTGCTACAGTAGAAAAACTTTCACTAAAAGATGTCAATATTTCAGCAAAAGAAGATGCTGCAACACTTGCAAAAGAAGCGAATAGCAATACCCATATTGATAATGTTCATGCTGATGGAGCAATAGCTGGGGAACATGGAATTGGAGGATTAGTATCACAAGTTAATAATTCTACTATTTCTAACAGTAGCTATACAGGTAGAATAACTAATACATATAAAACAGTTGCTAGTTATCAAATCGGAGGTTTAGTAGGTAAACTTTCTGGTTCGAGGGGATTAATAGATAAGTCGTTCGCATCAATTGATTTAGCATCAAACGCAACTAAAGGTGATCAATCTATTGGTGGAATAGTTGGTGCAGTAGAAGATAGTGCACTAATTAGTAATAGTTATGCTGAAGGAAATCTTAATAATGTTCAACGTTTTGCAAACGTTGGTGGAGTAGTTGGTAATCTTTGGGATCCAGCTGGAGGATTAGAAAAATCTGGTCGACTTTCTAATGTACTAAGCGACGTTAATGTTACAAACGGTAATGCTATAACTGGAAAAGATTTCACTAACATGAAAGCAAATCATGTATATAGCAACAAAAATAATAAGGTTGTAAACGTAGTACAAGAAGATGATGAAATCTTAACTAAGGATTCTGATGTTCAAAGAGGAGAAGTATTAGAAGACGCACAAATTAGAGAGAAAAAAGCTGCTTTTGTATCTAAAAATACTACTAAAACAGAAGATTTTAACTTCTCTTCTAGATATGTAACTGACTATAGAAGTCTTGAGAATGCTGATTCATCAAAAGAAAAAGTATATAAAAATATAGAAAAACTATTACCATTCTATAATAGAGAAACGATAGTTAAGTACGGGAATTTAGTAGAGACAAGTAGTAATCTTTATAATAAAGAATTATTGTCAGTGGTTCCTATGAAAGATAATGAAGTAATTAGTGATATTAACAAAAACAAAGAAAGTATAAATAAACTGTTACTATATTACACGGACAATACATCAGAGACAAAAAATATAGAATATCAAAGTGATTTTTCAAGTGTAGCAGAGTATAGAATAGGCGGTACAAATTTAATTTACACACCGAATACATTACTTCGCAATTATAATAATATTTTAGGAGAAGTTTTACCAGCATTAAATAGTGTAGAATACAAATCAGACGCAATTAGAAAAGTATTAGATGTTTCTAATGATGTTAGCTTAACGGAGTTATATTTAGAAGATCAATTCAATACTACAAAAACTAATTTGAAAGATAGTTTGACGAAACTTCTTACTGCAGATGCTGCAATAGCAGAAAATAACAATAAGGTAATAGATAATTATGTAATTGAAAAAATTAAAAACAATAAGGAAGCATTACTTCTAGGATTAACATACTTAGTGCGTTGGTACAATTTCAAATATGGTGAAACAAAAGCGAAAGATTTAGTTATGTACCACTTGGATTTCTTTGGTAAATCAAATAGTTCAGCGTTAGATAATGTTATCGAATTAGGTAAATCTGGATTTAATAATTTACTAGCGAAAAATAATGTTATAACTTATAACGTTTTATTAGCAAAAAATTATAAAACTAATAATTTATTTGATGCATTAGAAAAATATAGAAAAGCTTTTGTACCAGATAAAACAAATAACGAGTGGTTTAAAGAACAAACTAAAGCCTATATTGTAGAAGAAAAATCTACAATTAAAGAGGTAAGTGATAAGCAATCAATAGCTGGTAGTCCATATTCAATTGGAGTATATGATAGATTAACTAGCCCATCTTGGAAATACCCAAGTATGGTGTTGCCGCTATTAACATTACCTGAAAAATCGGTGTTTATTATATCCAACATTTCGACTATAGGTTTCGGTGCTTATGATAGATATAGAAGCAAAGAACATCCAGCAGGAACTAATTTAAATGACTATGTTGAAACAAAAGCAAGAGAAGCGGCTGCTAGATTTAGAGATCACTACGATTATTGGTATAAAATTCTAGATAATGAAAATAAAGAAAAATTATATAGAAGTGTTCTAGTTTATGATGCATTTAGATTTGGTACAGATGATAAAGGCGAAAAAGATACATACCAAGCAACTTTTGAAACTAATCATCCAGCAATAAAACATTTCTTCGGTCCGGCAGGAAATAATGTTGTTCATAATTCTAATGGAGCATACGCTACAGGGGATGCATTCTATTATATGGCTTATCGTATGCTTGATAAAGATGGTGCGGTAACTTATACACATGAAATGACACATAACTCAGATAGAGAAATTTATCTTGGAGGCTATGGAAGAAGAAATGGACTTGGACCAGAATTTTATGCAAAAGGATTATTACAAGCTCCGGATCATCCAAATGATCCTACTATTACGATTAACTCTATATTGAAGTATGAAGAATCAGAAGATCCAACTAGACTTCAGGTGAAAGATCCTACAAAACGATTTAATAATGCAGAAGATTTGCAAAAATATATGCATAATATGTTTGATGTAATTTATATGCTAGAATATCTAGAAGGTAATGCTGTTGTTAACTTAGATATTTCTAAGAAAAATGAGTTGTTGAGAAAAATAGAAAATAAATTTGAACCGGATCCAGACGGAAGTAAAGTATATGCAACTAATACTATTCGTTACTTAAATGAAAGTGAACTTAGCAAATTAACGACATTTAATAGTCTAATTGAAAATGATGTTATTACAAGAAGAGGATATGAAAATGACAATGATAATACCTTTAAACGAAATGGCTATTATACAATTAAACTATTTTCACCAATATATTCTGCTCTAAGTAATGATAAAGGAACTCCGGGTGATTTAATGGGACGTCGTATGGCGTTCGAGTTGTTAGCTGCAAAAGGATTTAAAGATGGAATGGTACCATATATTTCTAATCAATACGCAGAAGAAGCAAAAGCTAAAGGTAAAGTGATTAAGTCATATGGTAAGGAAGTTGGTAATGTAACTGATGAGTTAGTACTTCAAAAAATATTTAATAATCGTTACTCATCTTGGGTAGAATTTAAAAAAGCAATGTATGAAGAGCGAAAAGCTAAATTTAATAAATTAATGAGCATTAGCTTCATTAACCCAAATGGAAATTGGTTCAGAAAAGATAGAGTGACAATAAAAAATATAGAAGATCTTCAAAGTATGATAACTGCTGCTGTCAAAGCTGATGCAGAGGATGAACGTGTAAATATTTATCCTGAATATAGTAGAGTTCTTAAACTGAAAAAAGCAATCTTTAAAGCTTATCTTGACCAAACTGATGATTTTAGAAGTTCAATTTTTGAAAATAAAAAATAGTGTTTACTATTAGGAAATAAAATTAAAGAAGGTGATTACGCTTGTCATTATTTAAAAAAGAACGATTTTCAATCCGAAAAATCTGTGGGATTGTTGGTTCTGTTTTACTCGGAAGTATCTTGGTTGCACCGTCAATCATTCATGCTTCTACCTATCATTACATTGAAAAAAGCTCTCTTACACAAGAAGAACAAACAAAGATTCAGGCAGGAATTCCTACTGATAATGAGAAAACTTATGCTCTTATTTATCAGCAGGAAACTCTTCCTGCAACAGGTTCATCGACTTCTGTGCTTACAGCTTTAGGTCTATTAGCTATTGGTAGTTTAGTTCTTTTAGTTCATAAAAAGAAAAAAGTTGCTAGTCTGTTCTTAGTTACTACGATTGGACTAATCGGTCTTTCTAGCATGCAAGCACTCGATATAAGCAATCCTTTGAAAGCTCCAAGTAATGAAGGAGTAGTTCAAATTGCTGGATATCGTTATATTGGATACCTACCCCTTAATGATGATGCAATTTCAGAAATTCAACATAAGGATGAGGGGACAAAGGATATTCTAGCGCCAGATAAAACGATGATTCGTTCTATTCAAAGCGAAATAAACACATCATTTACTCAGTCAGAAAAGTCTGAAATTCAAAGTGTTCATAATGAAGCGCCTAAAGCAGAAAAACCTAAAAATCCAGAGTCTGTAAGCACCGTTCCAAACGAGACAACTAAATCAGAGAAGCCAGAGTACACTGCACCGGTAGGCACAGTCCCTGACGAGGCGCCTAAAGCTGAGAAGCCAGAACATACAGCACCAGCTAGTGGTAATCTGGTAGAATCTGAAGTTCATGAGCAACCAGAATATACAGCTCCAATTGGCGGTAATTTAGTTGAACCAGAAGTTCATGAAAAACCAGCATACACTAAACCTATAGGTACTGTTCCAGACGAGGCTCCTAAAGTAGAGAAAACTGAGTACACAGCTCCTGTAGGTACAGTTCTAGATGAAGCGCCTAAAACTGAGAAACCAGAATATACTGAACCTGTAGGTGCAACAGGAGTGGATGAAAATGGAAACTTGATTGAACCACCTGTTAGCGAAAAACCAGCATACACGGAACCAGTAGGTGCAACAGGAGTAGATGAAAATGGAAACTTGATTGAGCCACCTGTTAACGACATTCCAGAGTATACTGAACCAATATCTACAGTTTCAGAAGTTGCATCAGAAAGAGAAGAGTTGCCTTCTTTACATACCGATATCCGGACCGAGACTATTTCTAAAACGACTATAGAAGAATCTGATCCTACCAAATTTATAGGCGATGATTCTGTTAAACAAATTGGTGAGGATGGCGAACGTCAAATTATTACTAGCTATGAAGAGTTACATGGCAAAAAAATTAGTGAACCAGTTGAAACAGTAACTATCTTGAAAGAAATGAAGCCTGAAATTCTTGTAAAAGGTACAAAAGAAAAGCCTAAAGAAAAAACGGCTCCTGTTTTGACTTTGGACCGAACAGATACAAATGTATTAGACCGCTCCGCAAATCTTTCTTATCATTTGGTTAATACAGATGGAGTCAAGATCAATAAAATTACTGCGACAATTAAAGATGGAAATGAAATTGTCAAAACAGTAGATTTGACTTCAGAGCAATTAGATAAGCAGGTAGAAGATTTAAAATTCTACATGGACTATAAGATAGAAACCACTATGACCTATGACCGTGGTAAGGGAGAAGAAACTGCAACATTAGAAGAGAAACCACTTCGCTTGGATTTGAAAAAAGTTGAAATTAAAAATATTTCATCTACTAATTTAGTGAAGGTAAATGACGATGGTACTGAAACACCTAGTGATTTCATGACTGAAAAACCTTCAGATGAAGATGTGAAGAAAATGTACTTAAAAATCACTAGTCGTGATAATAAAGTAACACGTTTAGCAGTTGATAAGATTGAGTTGGTGACTGAAAAAGAAAAAGAACTTTATAAAATTACAGCAACTGCTCAAGATTTGATTCAACATGTTGACCCATCTAAGGTTCGTAATCAGTATATTCACTACCTCGAAAAACCTGTACCAAAAACGGATAATGTTTACTACAACTTTAAAGAGTTGGTTGAGGCGATGAGAGCGGACATGAAAGGTACGTTTAAAATCGGTGCCGATTTGAATGCTACAAATGTTCCTGCTGCTGGTAAACAATATGTACCTGGTACATTCCAAGGTCATTTATCAAGTGTCGATGGTAAGCAATACACGATTCATAACATCGCTCGACCGTTGTTTGATCGTGTTGAAAATGGTTCAATTAAAAACATTAATCTGGGTAATGTTGATGTCAATATGCCTTGGGCTGATAATGTAGCACCTCTTGCTAATATGGTTAAGAATGCTACTGTTGAAAAAGTTAAAGTTACAGGTTCTGTTGTTGGCAATAACAATGTTTCTGGTATTATTAACAAACTCGATAAAGGTGGTAAATTAAATGACGTTGCCTTCATTGGTAAAATACATTCATTCGGTAACAAAGGTTGGAAAGTAGCTGGTATTGTTGGTGAAATCTGGAAAGGTAACGTAGATAAAGCCTATGTTGAAGCTGATATTACAGGTAATAAAGCTAAAGCTGGTGGTATTGCAGCAACAACCGATAACGGTATGGATAACAACACTGTTGGTAAAGAAGGTTCAATTCGCCATTCTGTGGCAAAAGGTACGATTGATATTCAAAATCCTGTTGAAGTTGGTGGATTTATCAGTTCGAACTGGGTTCTAGGTTTACTAGAAGACAACGTTTCTATGATGAAAGTTACCAAAGGTGAAATCTTCTACGGTTCTAGGAACATTGACGAAGAAGACGGTTATTTTTCAGGAAATCGATTGAATAGAGATTTCGTTGTTCGTGATATGAGTACAGGAGCCTCTTCATATCAACGTTCTAAACGTGTTAAAGAAATTAGTTTAGAAGAAGCTAATAAGAAAATTGAAGGGTACAATATAACAGCTAGTGGATTTGAAATTAGTACTCTTCCTGAAGATACGCTTAACCTTACAACACCAAAATCAGAGGAATACAAATCAACGCAAGATTACAAATCCGAACGTGATTTAGCTTATCGTAATATTGAGAAACTTCAACCATTTTATAACAAAGAGTGGATTGTCAACCAAGGTAACAAACTTGCAGAAGATTCAAACTTAGCTAAGAAAGAAGTCCTTTCTGTTACGGGGATGAAGGATGGTCAATTCGTGACCGATTTATCAGATATTGATCATGTGATGATTCACTATTCAGATAAGACTAAAGAAATCAAAGCTGTTCATCAAAAAGAGTCTAAAGTAGCGCAAGTTCGTGAGTATAGTATCGATGGATTGGGTGACATTGTTTATACACCAAACATGGTTGATAAAAATCGTGATCAATTGATTAAAGACATTAAAGATAGGTTAGCGACTGTTGAATTAATTTCTCCTGAAGTACGTTCCTTGATGGGTAATCGGGATAGAGCTGAAGAAAATACAGAGGAACGTAAAAACGGTTATATCCGAGACCTTTATCTCGAAGAAAGTTTTGCTGAAACGAAAGCTAATCTTGATAAATTGGTCAAATCTTTGATTGAAAATGCTGACCATCAATTAAATAGTGACGAAGCGGCTATGAAAGCACTTGTTAATAAGGTGGATGAAAATAAAGCTAAAATCATGATGGCTCTGACTTATCTCAATCGTTACTATGATATCAAGTATGGGGATATGACTATCAAGAATTTGATGATGTTTAAACCTGATTTCTATGGTAAATCAGTTGACCTTCTTGATTTCTTGATTCGAATTGGATCAAGTGAGAGAAATATCAAGGGTGACAGAACTTTGGATGCTTATCGTGATATGATTGGTGGAACTATTGGTAAATCTGAATTACATGGATTCTTAGATTACAACATGCGTCTCTTCACTAACGATACTGATTTAAATGATTGGTTTATCCATGCGGCTAAGAATGTATACGTTGTGGAGCCTAAAACAACGAACCCAGATTTTGTTAACAAACGACATCGCGCATTTGATGGTTTGAACAACGGTGTCCATAATCGTATGATTCTACCTTTATTAACGCTTAAGAATGCTCATATGTTCTTAATTTCAACATACAATACAATGGCTTATAGCTCATTTGAGAAATATGGTAAGTATACAGAAACTGAACGAGAAGCATTTAAAGATAAAATTAAAGAAGTTGCTCACGCACAACAAACTTATTTAGATTTCTGGTCACGTTTATCATTATCTAATGTTCGTGATAGATTACTTAAGAGTCAAAATATGGTTCCAACACCTGTATGGGATAACCAAAACTATAGCGGTATAAAAGGCATAAATCGTATGGGTTATGATAAGAATAATAAACCAATTGCACCTATTCGTGAATTATATGGACCAACTTGGAAATTCCATGATACCAACTGGTATATGGGAGCTATGGCGTCAATATTCCCTAATCCTAACCCTAATGACCAAGTTTATTTCATGGTAACTGATATGATTAGTCAGTTTGGCATTTCAGCATTTACTCACGAAACAACACACGTAAACGATAGAATGCTTTACTTCGGTGGTCATAAGCATCGTCAAGGTACAGACGTCGAAGCCTATGCGCAAGGTATGTTGCAAACACCTGATAAATCAACAACTAATGGTGAATATGGTGCTTTAGGTTTGAACATGGCTTATCATCGTGAAAATGATGGTGACCAATGGTACAATTATAATCCTGACAAGTTACAAACTCGTGAAGACATCGATCGATATATGAAAAACTATAATGAAGCACTGATGATGCTAGATCATGTAGAAGCAGACGCCGTACTTCCACGATTAAATGGTAACAATAGCAAGTGGTTCAAGAAAATTGACAGAGTCGATAGACATGTTGATGGTTTAAATAAATTAACCGCTCCACACCAATGGGATAAAGTTCGTGACCTAAATGATGGAGAGAAAGCTAAATCATTAGCAAGTATCGATGATTTGGTTGATAATAACTTTATGACCAAACATAATAATCCAGGTAATGGTATATTCCGACCAGAGGACTTTAGGCCTAATTCAGCATATGTTAATGTTCAAATGATGGCTGGTATTTATGGTGGTAATACAAGTAAAGGTGCCCCAGGTTCATTATCATTCAAACATAATGCCTTCCGTATGTGGGGTTATTATGGATATGACAAAGGTTTCACTAGTTATGTATCTAGCAAATATCAAGGTGAAGCTGATAAACAAAATCAGGGTAGATTAGGTGATGATTTCATTATTAAGAAAGTTTCTGGAGACAAGTTCAAGACACTTGAAGAGTGGAAGAGACATTGGTATCACGATGTTAAAGCTAAAGCAGAACAAGGATTTACTGCTATTGAAATTGACGGTAAACAAATTACCAACTATACACAATTGAAGGATATCTTTGTTAAAGCAGTTGAAGAAGATTTGAAGAAACCAGATGACTTCTCTCACACTGTTGCTCTTAAATCTAAGATCTTCAAAGCCCTTCTTAAAAACACAGACGGTTTCTTTAACCAACTGTTTAAAAAAGACATTTAAATGTTTAAAACATAAAGAGGACAGTTTTTTGCTCCCTCTGAAAAGTCATCATTTGATGGCTTTTTTCTATATAGGGTACTTGAAAGGCTATCATCGGACAAAATAAAGAAGGCATGATATAATATAAGGTAGATTTCTATGTCATAAAACAAAAAACTGTTTGAACATCATTCATTTGAGAACCCTTTATGTTCAAACGATAGTAAAATAAAATAGGGTCTCTAAACCCTTGCTACGAAAGGAAAAAAACTCAATGGCTACTATTCAATGGTTTCCTGGTCACATGTCTAAAGCGCGTCGACAGGTGCAGGAAAATTTAAAATTTGTTGATTTTGTAACTATTTTGGTGGATGCACGTTTACCTCTATCTAGTCAAAATCCTATGTTGACCAAGATTGTTGGTGATAAACCAAAACTTTTGATTTTAAACAAGGCGGACTTGGCTGATCCAACAATGACCAAGGAATGGCGTCAGTATTTTGAATCACAGGGAATCCAGACGCTGGCTATCAATTCCAAAGAACAAGTAACTGTAAAAGTTGTAACAGATGCGGCCAAGAAGCTCATGGCTGATAAAATTGCTCGCCAAAAGGAACGTGGTATCAAGATTGAAACCTTGCGTACCATGATTATCGGGATTCCAAACGCTGGTAAATCAACTCTGATGAACCGTTTGGCTGGTAAGAAGATTGCCGTTGTCGGTAACAAACCAGGTGTGACCAAGGGACAACAATGGCTTAAAACCAATAAAGACCTGGAAATCTTGGATACACCGGGGATTCTCTGGCCTAAATTCGAAGACGAAACTGTTGCTCTTAAACTAGCCTTGACTGGAGCTATTAAGGACCAGTTGCTTCCTATGGACGAGGTGACAATTTTTGGTCTTAATTATTTCAAAAAACATTATCCAGAAAAGCTAGCTGAACGCTTCAAACAAATGAAAATTGAAGAAGAAGCTCCTGTTATTATTATGGATATGACCCGTGCCCTCGGTTTCCGTGATGACTATGATCGTTTTTACAGTCTCTTCGTGAAGGAAGTCCGCGATGGCAAACTCGGTAACTATACCTTAGATACATTGGAAGACCTCGATGACGACGATTAAAGAAATAAAAGAACTCCTTGCAACAGTCAAGGATTTAGAAAGCCCTATTTTTTTAGAACTTGAAAAGGATACTCGCTCTGGAGTTCAAAAGGAAATCAGCAAGCGTAAGAAAGCCATTCAAGCTGAATTGGATGAGGATCTTCGTTTGGAATCTATGCTTTCCTATGAAAAAGAACTTTATAAGCAAGGATTGACCTTAATTGCTGGTGTTGATGAGGTCGGCCGTGGTCCTCTGGCTGGACCTGTAGTCGCTGCAGCCGTTATTTTACCTAAAAATTGTAAGATTAAAGGTCTCAACGACAGCAAGAAAATTCCAAAAAAGAAACATCTGGAGATTTTTCAAGAAGTTCAAGACAAAGCCTTGTCAATCAGGATTGGTATCATGGATAATCAGGTCATCGACCAAGTCAATATCTATGAAGCAACCAAACTGGCCATGCAGGAAGCTATCTCCCAGCTCAGTCCGCAACCCGAACATCTCTTGATCGATGCCATGAAACTGGATTTGCCCATTTCACAAACTTCCATCATCAAAGGAGATGCCAATTCCCTCTCGATTGCAGCAGCATCTATAGTAGCTAAGGTGACACGTGATGAATTGATGAAGGAATACGACCAGCAATTTCCTGGCTATGATTTCGCTACTAATGCAGGTTATGGAACTGCTAAACACCTAGAAGGACTTGAAAAACTAGGAGTTACCCCAATTCACCGAACCAGCTTTGAACCTGTTAAATCACTGGTTTCAGTAGAAAAAGAAAGTTAAGTTAGAAGGAATGATTATGGAGGAACAGTCAGAAACACTCAGTTCCAAGAAAGAATTTGCCTTTGCCTCAAGCACCATATTATCCCAAGTTGGACGAGGAATCATTGTTGGTCTCGTCGTCGGACTCATCGTCGGCTCCTTTCGGTTTTCAATCGAAAAAGGCTTCCACCTGATACAAGGACTTTATCAAGATCAAGCGCACCTATTGCGCAATCTTTTTATCATTGGTCTATTTTATTTAATGGTTTGCTGGCTCAGTGCGAAATTAACTCGATCAGAAAAAGATATCAAAGGTTCAGGAATTCCTCAAGTCGAAGCCGAACTGAAAGGACTCATGACCCTCAACTGGTGGGGCGTACTTTGGAAAAAATATATTCTAGGAATTTTGGCTATTGCCAGCGGACTTATGCTGGGGCGTGAAGGGCCAAGTATTCAACTAGGAGCAGTTGGTGGTAAAGGTATTGCCAAATGGCTTAAATCCAGTCCAGTAGAGGAACGATCCTTGATTGCGAGTGGAGCTGCCGCTGGTCTAGCTGCAGCCTTTAATGCACCGATTGCAGGACTTCTCTTTGTTGTAGAAGAAGTCTATCACCATTTTTCGCGCTTTTTCTGGGTCTCAACTCTAGCAGCTAGTCTCGTAGCAAACTTTGTTTCTCTGCTTATATTTGGTCTAACACCCGTACTGGATATGCCAGACAACATCCCACTCATGACCCTAGATCAGTATTGGATTTACCTCCTTATGGGAGTTTTTCTTGGACTTTCTGGTTTTCTCTATGAAAAAGCTGTACTCAATGTCGGTAGAGTTTATGACTGGATAGGTCAAAAAATCCGTTTGAATAGAGCTTATTATCCAATTCTGGCTTTCATTCTCATCATACCAGTCGGGATCTTCTTACCCCAAATCCTTGGTGGTGGAAATCAGCTGGTTCTTTCCTTAACTGAGCAAGATTTTAGTTTCCAAGTTCTATTAGTTTACTTTTTGATTCGCTTTGTTTGGAGCATGATTAGCTATGGAAGTGGTCTTCCAGGAGGGATTTTCCTACCTATTTTGGCTCTCGGTTCCTTGCTTGGTGCCCTAGTTGGTGTTATCTGTGTCAATCTTGGACTTGTCAGTCAAGAGCAATTCCCTATATTTGTCATTCTAGGAATGAGTGGCTATTTTGGAGCCATATCAAAAGCTCCCTTAACTGCTATGATACTCGTGACTGAGATGGTAGGAGATATTCGCAACCTCATGCCACTTGGTTTAGTAACCTTGGTCTCCTACATCATTATGGACCTACTCAAAGGTGCACCAGTCTATGAAGCCATGCTGGAAAAAATGCTTCCAGAAGAAGTATCCAGCGAAGGAGAAGTTACACTTATCGAAATACCAGTTTCTGATAAAATTGCTGGGAAACAAGTTCATGAACTCAACTTACCACACAACGTCCTCATCACTACCCAAGTGCATAATGGAAAGAGCCAAACAGTTAACGGCTCAACCAGAATGTATCTGGGTGATATGATTCACCTGGTTATTCCAAAAAGCGAAATTGGGAAAGTCAAAGATTTGTTGTTGTAGTATAATTGTTACATAATTTATATTATGTAAATATCAACTTAATTTATTTAAATAACCGATTCTCAGCAATGAGATCGGTTATTTTTTACAGATAAGATATTTCTCATACAAATAATTGAACGATAAAGCATAAAAAAGCATAAAGCTAGAAAGGAGTTTACTGTATCAAATCTGTACAGTAAGATTAAAATCATGAAAAAGAAAACGATAGCGATTATACAATGTATTTTGTATCTCATAACTCCTTATTATTTTCCTTATTCTGTTGACTATTTCATTCTGGTTTAGTATTTGGAAACTAGAAAAAACACTAGCTAATGATTCTCAATAGAAACTCCAAAGACTTAGATCTGTTTTACTCAGGTCTAAGTCTTTTTTAAAAATCTCTATAACATCTTTCCGAAAAACTATAATTTTCTTGAAAAATAAATAGGTCTATGCTATACTACTAGTAGACTTATTTATGGAGAAAATACATGAAACGTGAGATTTTACTGGAACGAATTGACAAACTAAAACAAATCATGCCCTGGTATGTACTGGAATACTACCAATCTAAGCTGGCTGTGCCCTACAGTTTTACAACCCTGTACGAATACCTTAAGGAATACGATCGATTTTTCAGCTGGGTTTTAGAGTCTGGGATTTCAAATGCTGATAAAATGTCCGATATTCCCTTATCTGTCTTGGAAAATATGTCAAAGAAAGACATGGAATCTTTTATCATTTATCTACGTGAACGTCCCTTGCTGAATGCTAATACAACCAAGCAAGGAGTTTCTCAGACAACCATCAATCGGACTTTGTCAGCACTTTCTAGTCTTTATAAGTATTTGACTGAGGAAGTTGAAAACGATCAGGGAGAACCTTATTTCTATCGTAATGTAATGAAAAAAGTTTCAACCAAGAAAAAGAAAGAAACCCTTGCTGCCAGAGCTGAAAACATCAAGCAAAAACTCTTTCTAGGTGATGAAACAGAAGGTTTTCTAACTTATATCGACCAAGATTACCCACAAGAGCTTTCAAATCGAGCTCTCTCATCATTCAACAAAAATAAAGAACGAGATTTAGCCATTATTGCCCTTCTCTTGGCATCGGGTGTTCGCTTATCTGAAGCTGTTAATCTGGATTTAAGAGATCTCAATCTAAAAATGATGGTTATTGATGTCACTCGAAAAGGTGGCAAACGCGATTCGGTCAATGTTGCTGCCTTTGCTAAGCCTTATTTAGAGAATTATCTGGCCATTCGAAATCAACGCTATAAGACGGAAAAAACAGACACAGCCCTCTTTTTGACACTCTATAGAGGTGTTCCCAATCGTATTGACGCTTCCAGCGTTGAGAAAATGGTTGCTAAATACTCAGAGGACTTCAAAGTCCGTGTAACACCCCATAAACTGCGCCATACCCTAGCAACTAGACTCTATGATGCCACTAAATCGCAAGTTTTGGTCAGTCACCAGCTAGGACATGCCAGCACACAAGTCACTGACCTCTATACCCATATCGTCAATGATGAACAAAAAAATGCCTTGGATAGTTTATAATTTTACGTAATATAACTTATGTAAAATATTTATCAAAAAAAGAAGCTGCTAAAAATAAGCAACTTCTTTTTCTTTATATCTGATACTAGTAAAGTAGCGTGGAATATCAATTGTTTCTATATTTTTGAAATTCTCATTTGCCTACTACTAATTTAACTATAGCAAAAATAATGCAGATAAGGAAGGATCTTTTTACTTGTATGAATCCTAAAAATCAAGCTTTTCTGGATTCAAATCTCTTCATAATAACAGTTAGACGCCAACGGTAGAAAGCCCCACTCACGATTAGACTAATAATCAAACCGATCCAGTAAGAATAAGCTCCAAAATCTGTTAGAGAGTCGAATACCATAGCTACTGGAAGTGTCACCCCCCAGTAACCAACCAAACCAAGGTAAAAAGGAATAACGGTATCCTTATACCCCCGTAAAATTCCTTGAAGCGGTGCCGCAAAGGTATCTGCTAACTGGAAGAAAAGACTGTAAGTCAAAAAACGTGCTGTCAAATCGATAAATTCTGGGTTGTTCCCATAAAGACCGGCCACATTTCCCCTAAAAATGTAAAGGAAAGATAAGGTGAAGGCCGCAAAAATAAGGGCAGTCCATCTTCCTAGACCAATATAGGTTTTCGCATCATCAAATCGCTTGGCTCCCACTTCATAGGAAACAACAATAGCCATAGCAGATGAGATACTCATAGGAAAGGCGTACATGAGACTTGAAAAGTTCATTGCTGACTGGTGACTAGCAATAATCAAGGATGAGAACTTAGCCATAATCAAGCCAACCACGGAGAAAATAGCTACTTCCGCAAAGACAGTTCCCCCAATAGGCAGACCTAAACGAACTCCTTCCTTGATTTTATCCATATTAAGCGGAATGCGTTTCTCAAGGTGTAAGGCTTTGAGCTTCTCCTGTTTAAATAAAACCAGAACAGAAATCCCCAGCAAGACCCAGTAGGCCAAGGATGTTCCTAAACCAGCACCAGCACCTCCCAGTTCTGGAACACCAAAGACCCCGTAAATCAAGAGGTAGTTAAATCCACTATTGAGAGGAAGTAACAAAAGCATGAGGTACATGGACAGTTTGGTCAAGCCCAGCGAATCCAGCAAGGAACGAATGACACTAAAGAGCAACAAGGGGATAATCCCGATAGATAAAAACCAAAGATAGCGAACCGCTACTGCTGCTACAGGAGCTTCTAGTCCTATATGATTCAAGACAGGAGGTGCCAAGAAAAGTACCAGTCCCAGTAAGACCACAGATAGACCCAAGGCCAGATAGATGAATTGGTAAAAATCAGACGCAACCTCTTCCTTTTTGCCTCGACCAAGATGGTGACCAATGATAGGCACCAGGGCTGACACAATCCCTGTTAGGAATGTAAAGAAAGGATTCCAGATACTGGTTGCCATAGACACACCAGCCAAGTCCATAGTATTGTATTGACCTGTCATTGCAGTGTCAACAAAAGAGGCAGAATAATTGGCAAATTGGTAGATCAGGATTGGGAAGAAAATTTTTAAAAATAATACTAACTTCTCTCGTAAACACTTTGTCTTATACATACTTCTCTTTCTATTCTGATTTATCTAAACCAAAGAGTTTCAGACCATAGTTTTTCAAACTTAGCGGAGGGTTATTAGATTTTGAAGTAGTATGCCAACACGCACATGTTCGACAATAATAGCTTCTAACTAAACCTCCATTATCATATTGAACCGCATGATCAGCTTTTTCTTTAGTTTCATATTGAATTTTAGAACGATTAGATGCGGGACAGTAAATTCCGCTATTAGATTTTGCTTTTCTCTCCCTACGTTTTCGAAAATAATTCATATTCCAACTCCTATCAAGCTTGATAGATAATTCGTCCTTTACAGATGGTATATTTAACCTGCCCTTTTAAGGTTTCACCGATGAATGGTGAATTAGCTGCTTTGGAAGCAAAATGGGAGTCCACAAGGCGGTCAGCTTTAGCATCAAAAATAGTGATGTCCGCTGGACCATTCTCAGCCAAGTAACCTGCTTCAAAGTTGTAAAGCTTGGCTGGGTTGTATGTCATCTTTTCGAGTAATTCCATCAAGCTTAACTCACCAGCTTCGACCAAATAAGTCAATCCGAGAGACAGAGAGGTTTCTAAGCCAGTCATACCAGATGGCGCTTTGGTAATATCCTCAACATTTTTTTCATCTACATGATGAGGCGCATGGTCAGTCGCAATAACTGTGATGACACCTGACTTGAGACCTTCAATCACGGCACGACGGTCTGATTCCAAACGAAGCGGCGGATTCATCTTGGCATTACTTCCTTGTGTCAAAAGGAGAGCTTCGGTCTTAGAAAAATGCTGTGGCGCTACTTCTGCTGTGACTTGCGCACCCAAACCTTGAGCAAACTCAACTACTTTAACACTTTCTTCCTTAGACAAATGCTGGATGTGAACATGGGCCTTAGTTGCATAGGCAATCATGACATCACGCGCCATCATAGCGTACTCAGCCACCCCAGTCGCACCGCAGATATGGAAATGTTCTTTAGCAATATTTTCATTAAACCCAAGAACACCGTTCAATCCTGGATCTTCCTCATGGAGACTAATAAAGGTATTGAGTTTTTTGGCTTCCTCCATGGCTTCCTTTACAACCTTACTGCTTTCAAGCGGAATACCGTCATCAGAAAAACCAACCGCACCAGCTTCTAAAAGTGCCTTAAAGTCAGTCAAATCTTGCCCATTAAAATTCTTAGTAATGGTCGCAACCGTCTTAACATTAATCTTCTCTTTGGCAGCTGACTGGAGAACCTCTTGCAAAGTCTCCACGTCTGAAATGGTTGGACTAGTATTAGCCATCATGACAACCGTTGTAAAACCACCTGCCGCAGCTGCTAAGGCACCTGTATGAATATCTTCCTTGTGGGTTTGTCCAGGTTCACGGAAATGAACATGAATATCGACCAAGCCAGGAGCAACTACAAGACCACTAGCATCAAGCATCTCTGCTCCTTCTTCTTTAATCTCAGGTGCAATTTTGATAATTTCCCCATCTTGAACTAAGACATCACACACTTGATCCAAACCAGACTTGGGATCCATTACACGACCATTTTTGATTAGTAGCATCTACTTTCTCCTTTATTCATAGAAATCGACTTGGGTATCCAACAATTTATCCCCATCATAAACAAACTTGGCTGAAAAGAAGGGTTTATCCTCTAAAAGCCACCCAACAAAGGTATGGTCACCTTCCCAAGTCGGCTTGCTCAAAACCTCATCATAGGGAACCCATTCTAACGTTCCCTCGTTGCAGTCAATCAAGTCCCCTTCAAACTCTGTCACCTTAAAAACATAGGTGTACCAGTCTAAATCTGGCGTAAATTCTGGAAAAGTGATAACACCTTTTAGAACTGGCTTGGCTTTCAGTCCCGTCTCTTCGAGGATTTCACGCGCCGCGCATTCCTGAGGGGTCTCACCTCGCTCTAGCTTGCCACCCACACCAATCCATTTGCCTTCATGGACATCATTGGGTTTCTTATTGCGGTGGAGCATAAGCAGTTCTTTCCCGTTATCAATGTAGCAAATCGTCGCTAACTGAGGCATATTTTCTCCTTATCTAAGCCAATCGATTGGCTCTTGTCCTATCTCTTTTAAGAATGCATTGGCCTTGGAAAAAGGCTTGGAACCCCAAAATCCTCTATAAACCGACAAAGGACTGGGATGGGCTGATTCGATAACCAGGTGATGAGGATTGGTAACCAAGGTCTTCTTCTTGCGTGCATAAGCTCCCCAGAGTACAAAAACAACTGGTCTATCT
The DNA here is from genome assembly GCF_013277385.1 of Streptococcus sp. 544. NCBI lineage: Bacteria > Bacillati > Bacillota > Bacilli > Lactobacillales > Streptococcaceae > Streptococcus > Streptococcus sp. 544. The sequence continues at coordinate 6,784 of NZ_VMMU01000029.1, read as the reverse complement.
AAATGATTAACCACCTGAATCACAGCATCCGTAAAAGGCTCCCATATCTGCCCAGCATGACCATTGGCCTGCCCAGCAGGAACCGTCAAACAAGCATTAAGAAGCAAGACTCCTTGCTCAGCCCAAGCTGTCAAATCATGAGATTTCTTAACCCCGATATCATCTGACAATTCTTTCAAGATATTTTGCAAGGAAGGCGGAGCTGGGATAGAGTCCGGTACAGAAAAACTCAGGCCCTGCGCTTGACCTGGCCCGTGATAGGGATCTTGCCCTAAAATCACCACCTTAACTTCTTCAAGCGGTGTTGTCAAGAGAGCCTGAAAAACCTTTTCCTTGGGCGGATAAACAGTCTCCTGAGAATAGACCTGCTCCATAAACTGATTGATTTTCCCAAAATAACCCTCAGGTAATTGCGCCTTAATCAAAGCATGCCAAGACGAGTGTTCCATAGCCAACTCCTTCATTTTTACTGCCTCTATTATAGCAAAAAGTGGCTATGGAAACCACTTTTTACAGTTTATCTAAGCAATCCAGCAAGTCTTGGTAAGAATGGACCTCATAAGTTGGCTGGGCTTGTGTATGATTTTCGAGGTGATGAGGGTTGTACCAAATCGTGTCAATCCCAGCATTATTGCCACCTTGAATGTCGGCGGTTAGGGAATCTCCAATCATCAGCGTCTCTTCTTTGCTAAAACCTGCAATCTGTTGACCGATTTTTTCATAAAAGAGAGCATCAGGCTTTTGTGTTTGCAACTGTTCAGAGATAAAGACTTGATTGAAATAAGGTGCTAGACCAGATTGAGCCAAACGCCCTGTCTGAATGGCAGTAATTCCATTTGTCGCAGCATACAGCTCATAATCTCGCTCAATGAGGCTGTCTAAGAGTTCATGAGCGCCTGAAAAAGTTTGTCCCTGCTGGGCAAGGTAAAATTGGTAACGCTGGGCTAGAAAACTACCGTCTTTTTCCTGTCCAAAATGAGCAAATAAACGAGAAAAGCGCGTGTTAACCAGCTCTTGTTTACTAATTTTCTTTTGCTCCAAGTCCTTCCATAGAGCCTTGTTCATGGGAACGTAAAAATCTTTGTATGCCTGAATATCTGCAACTCCTTCTTCTTTTAGGAGTTGCGTCAAAGCCACATCCTCAGCAGCATCAAAATCAAGAAGAGTGTGGTCAAGGTCGAAAAGTAGAAATTTGTGGGACAATTTGAGAGTTTTCCTTTCTAGGTATTTAATAGATTAGTTTATTTCTTCTTTTTCTTAGTTTTATTCATCAACATACCAACTACAACTGGAGTAACCACACTTCCAACTTGTCCAACAACTTTAAGTATCTTTTTTGCTTCATCTATTTTTTTGTTTCTACACGATTCGCACTTATTGTGCTTATAACTTGATGGTAAATCCCTAGTACATGTCTTGCATTTTTTTATTTCTTTCATTCTAGCACCTCTGTCTCAATAGAATCTGTTTTATTTGGCAATTTCATTATCGAAGTTTCAATTTTTGGCAATTCTTTTGTCCAGTAATTTGTAGGCGAAGGATCAAGTAAATCAAGTCTCTCTACTAATTTCTGAGAACTGAGATAAGTTTCGTTAATAAATTTCCCAAAGTAATCCAAACTTTTTTGAGCAGCTTTTTTCTCGCCCAACTCATTATAAGCTATTGCTGCTGATAGTGAAACGATATTTACAGCTGCTAATCCATCTCTAATCTCATTCATACGAGCTTCAATTTTATCTGGTTTATCCCCTTTTAATAACTTACCCCAAGTAGAATCTGGTTGTTCTTTGATAAAATTTACATTTGATTTTTGACTAAGTATTAAGAGATTTCTACTATCTTCTGCATCTGAAATAACTTGCAGTAACATCATTGTTCTAATGTTTGAATCTGATATCTCTCTAGCTTGCAAGAGTTTCTGTTGACAACTATAGGCTATTGCGAGTCTATCTGACTCCTGTCCTTTTCTGACGTCCTCGATAGCATATTGTACATTCTGAATCTCCTCTGCAATCTGAGCCATTTGAATTTGTGACGAATAATCGGCTAGCGCTTTATTTAATTCTGGTGCCAACTTAACAGATTTCAATGGTACATTTCCAACGACTTTATTAGTATTAGTATCTACTAATACCGCCAAAAGAGAGCCATCTTTCTTGGTCATTAATTTTAACACTCCTTGAGCAATTTGTTCCCGTTGTTCTGGAGAAAGAATTGCCTGAAAAACCTCTTCAGGTATACTAGATTGGACAACATTGATAAAGGCTGGAGCAGAATATAACATTTTTTCTACTTCAGATAAGATTTTATTTGCATTTTTGACTAATGGTTTGGCTATTTCTGGTAACTTATTAAAAAACGATGAGGGTTTTAGTTCATAACCATCAATATCAAGAATATCGAAGTCATCTTCTCCAAAAAATAAAACTTCATCCATAAATTACTACCTCATTATATTTAAATTATTAGAAATATTATACCATATTAAACAAAATTATGATTTTGATTTTTCTTTAATATTATTTATCCAATCATTTTTACTGGAATCTAACATAGAATAACACTATCCTATACAATTGACAGCCCAAATCTTTCAGAATAGAACAATTCTAGCTATCGAACAACTCAACTTCATAAATATCCATGTAATTCTAGGACTAAAATTCCTATAAACTAAATGTTTTCGTACTCTTCTAAGTCATTGATTGCTTTAAATCTAAATTTTTGAAGGATTCTAAAGCTAGAATAATCCCATTACAATTAGTTTTGAATGGTTCACAATTTAGAAACTCTATGGCTTTACTTCTGTTAAATTAAAAAGGAACTGCCCAAGCAATCCCTTTCTGATTTTGTAATAATCTACTTAAACTTTGATAGTAGAGATAAGTAATAACTCACCTAAAAAGGAATAATAGGAAGATTCCTTATTTATTGATTTCAAGCTCCGCCAACTGTGTTTGAATAACCGATAGTTCTGCCCCAGCCTGTAGAAGAGCAGCTGCAGTATAGGCGCCTTCTACAATTGGAACACTGTTGATGATGATACTCTTATCACTGAAATCAGCCACCATTTCTAAATTCATTTTAGCAGAACCTAGGTCAAAAAAGGCTAGTAAAGTATCTGCTTGATTTTCAGAAACAACCCTATCTACCTGATCAAAACTCGTTCCAATTCCTCCATCTTCGGTTCCTCCTACATAAGTAATCGGAACATCTTTAGCTACTTCACTAATCAGTTCAACAAGACCTTGTGCAATGTGTTTGGAATGTGAAACGATAACAAGACCAATGCTTCCCATTAAACCACCCCAGTTTCTAATAGAGCAGTAAAGAGTAATCCTGATGAAAATGATCCAGGGTCAATATGTCCGAGAGATCGTTCTCCTACATAAGATGCTCTTCCTTTAGTTGCAAGTAAATCTTTGGTAGCATTCACTACCTGATCAATAACCTCTTGAGTCAACTGGCCATCAGACAAGGCAGCAATAACAGGAGTCCAAACGTCAACCATTGTCTTTTCTCCAACTTCTGCTTTCCCGCGTTTGACAATCATATCCAAACCACTTTGTAAGATTTCTTCTAATTTCGAATTTGAATCAGCCTTGGCCATGCCCATAAAAGCAGAGCCATACAAGGGACCAGAAGCACCGCCTACCTTACTCAGTAGTTGCATTGAGACAAGTTTAAACACATCACTGCTGGTCTCAAATTGCTTTCCTTCTAAGTTTTCCATAACTGCAGCCATTCCACGCGCCATATTTCCACCGTGGTCTCCATCTCCTATAGGAGTGTCTAGCTCACTAAGATAATCTTTCTGTTCTTGAATCTTTTCATTAAAAAGCTTCATCCATTCAAGAGCTTGTTCAGCATTCATTCGATATTTCCTCCTTGAGTTTTACCAAGCTGGTGTAGTAACAGGTGCATTTAGAGCATCCAACCACTCATCATCTGCCAATCGAATCAATGTTAATGACAATCCAGCCATATCGATTGAAGTCATGTAGTTTCCAATTTTCTTAAATGCCAACTCAACACCTTTTTCATGGAGCAATTTTACCACATCATTTGCAAATACATATTGTTCCATAAGAGGCGTGCTTCCTAAACCATTGATGAGAAGCCCATATCGTTCACCAGTTTTAAGTTGGAAACCTTCAGATAATTTTTCAACTAATTCTGATGCCAATTGTGCGGAAGGCTGCATTTTCTCTTTCTTATACCCTGGCTCACCGTGAATACCAACTCCATATTCAAATTCATCATCTTCTAAAACAAATCCTGGTTTGCCAACTTCAGGAACAGTTGCTCCAGACAAGGCAAGACCAATTGTTTTAATTTCTAACACAAGTTTATCTGCCAAATCCTTTATTTCAGCTAATGATTTACCAGAACGAGCTACAGCCCCCAAAATTTTATGGACTAAAATAGTACCCGCAACACCTCGACGACCTTGGGTATAGAGACTATTTTCAACAGCGATATCATCATCAACCACAACGCTTGCTACGTCAATACCTTCCATTTCAGCAAGTTCTTGTGCAATTTCAAAGTTCATAATATCACCAGAATAGTTCTTGATGACCATAAAGACCCCAGCACCTTCATCAGCTGCCTTAATGGCTTCTAAAATTTGGTCGGGAGTAGGTGAGGTAAAGACTGCTCCACAAATAGCAGCAGACAACATTCCATCTCCTACAAATCCAGCGTGACTTGGTTCATGTCCTGAACCTCCACCAGAAATGAGTCCAACTTTTCCTGTCTTTTCTGCCTTTCTAACGATAACATCAAAACCATCTAAGCGTTGAACCAAGTCATCATGCATGAATGACAACCCCTGCAACATTTCATCAACAACCTGTGTCGGTTCATTTATAATTTTTTTCATGAGAAACTCCTTTCGGCATCTACCTTTATTTTCGCTTTCATTATATATTTTTTATCGCTGGCTGATAAGGGACAGATTCTATTATTTGTCCCCTTTTAAACCCGTTTCAAACATTTTTTTGGTAAAATGAAGGAAGTAAAAGAAAGGTTTCCTATGGCATCATCACTTATTACAAAAAAACGGATTGCCAAGGCATTTAGAGATCTATTAGCTACTAGAGAATTTGACAAAATCTCTATTGTAGATATTATGGAATCAGCTGGCATTCGTAGACAGACCTTTTATAATCACTTTCTTGACAAATATGAACTGCTCGACTGGATATTTGAAAATGACTTAACCGAGTATATCACCAATAACTTGGACTTTATTTCAGGCCAAAAACTATTACAAGAATTATTTTTTTATTTCGAACAAGAGCGTGACTTTTATATTCAACTTTTTGATATTCAAGGGCAAAATAACTTCTATGACCACTTTATCAGCTACTGTCGCTTGCTTGTATCAAAAATTTTAAGAGAATACGGTCAGATTGATATCGATTCATCTGCTTATACTTGTTTTTTGTTAGACTATCATTCACATGCTCTAGCAGAAATCGTGAAGGCTTACGTCAATAAAAAAAGTCCAGTTCCACAACCAGACTTTCTAATCATGACAATTATTGGAAAGAGACCACAATGACATTTATTTCAAATCATAAACAGAAAATTATTTCAAGTTACATTTCAGCAACTGTTAGCAGTCATCCCGAATTAGAAAAACACCCTACTTTACCATTAGTCTATCAAAAAAATCGAAATCCTCATCAGGTTCCAATCTTGTCGGGTGGAGGTTCCGGTCACGAACCTGCGCATATTGGATATGTGGGAGAAGGAATGCTTACTGCTGCTATCTATGGCCAATTATTTACTCCACCTACAAGAACTGAAATCTTAGAGTCCATTCGTTTTTTAAACAATGGTCACGGTGTCTTCATCATTGTAAAAAATTTCGAAGCAGACATCAAAGAATTTAGCTGGGCCATTAACACCGCTAGACAAGAAGGAATTAAAGTCGGCTATAGTCTAGCACACGACGATATTTCTATTGAACCTCACAATAGATTTCAAATTAGAGGAAGGGGACTTGCAGGGACAATCTTACTTCATAAAATCCTAGGATATGCAGCTCAAAATGGTGCCGACATAGAGCAACTAACTGATTTAGGTCATGAACTTGCTCCCGAAATCGCAACAATTGGCTTTGCAACGAAAGCTGCTAGTCTCCCCCAAGCCCCCCTTCCACTATTTAACTTGGAAGAAGGAAATATTTCTTATGGTATTGGGATACATGGCGAAGAAGGCTATCGTATCGTCCCATTCCAATCATCGGAAATCCTTGCAAATGAAATTATAAGTAAATTAAGATTGCACTATCATTGGAAAAAGGGTGATCAATTTATATTGCTTGTAAATAATCTAGGTACTACTACCAACCTAGAAATGGGCATATTTATCAATGACATCCTTCAACTCTTAGAAATTGAAGGAGTCACTATTACCTTTATAAAATCAGGAACATTTATGACCAGTCTAGATATGGCAGGTATATCCGTAACTCTTTGCCCTGTAAAAAATAAGCAATGGTTAGAAGCGCTCAATGCTCCAACGACAGCTTTTGCATGGTAATTTGCTTGTATAACTCAAAAGGGCTACATCACTTGATAGCCCTTTGCTTTTATCTTATACTCAATGAAAATCAAAAAGCAAACTAGGAAACTAGCCGCAGGTTGCTCAAAGCACTGCTTTGAGGTTGTAGATAGAACTGACGAAGTCAGCTCAAAACACTGTTTTGAGGTTGCAGATAGAGTTGACGTGGTTTGAAGAGATTTTCGAAGAGTATAAAAGAAAGAAGTTG
>NZ_VMMU01000028.1:0-17963 GCF_013277385.1 Streptococcus sp. 544 | reverse complement strand
ATTGGTCGATACGAAAAAGGGCAACTCGAGTTTGAACCTAGATGTCCTATCGATTTGTTAAAGAGACAACGTTCGGTTATGTGGGATTACCTTTCAACTCTGGAACAGCGTGCAAAAATTGAAGAAATCAAACTATAAAAATTAACCGCATCGAAATCGAGGCGGTTTTCTTATGCCCTAACCGTATGGAATCCCGTACGGTTAAATTTATATGTTGGAGGTATTGCCTTGAGGAAGTATACAAAAATAGCACTAACAATTGCTGTAACCGTCATTACAACAAAGCTAGTGCTACACATAGAAGAACAGCGAAAAATCAGAGACTTACATAATCGAATTGCTAAATTAGTTCAAATCGACTAGTGTCTTTCGCCCTGAGCATGGCGTTAAAAGGCTTTTTTACTTTACCAAAATGTCGTGGTCGTTGCTACGTTAAACAAACGTACAGGAGGAAAAGAAATGAATCGTAAATTTTTGGAACAGTTAGGATTGACTGAGGAACAAGTTGAAGCAGTTATGTCCGAACACGGGAAATCAACACAGGACCTACAAGCAAAGGTGTCTGCTGCAGAAGATAATGCCAAGGGCTTGCAAGACCAGTTGGAAGAGCGTGATAAGGACATGAAACAGCTCAAGAAAGACGCTGAGGGCAATGCTGAACTACAACAAAAATACTCAGACTTGGACAGCAAGTATAAGACACAACAGAAGGAACATGAACAACAACTCAAGACAATGCAGTTAGATCATGCTATTGAAATGCACTTGAGCGGTAAGGTTCATGACGCTGGAATCGTGTCTAGTCTACTAGACAAGTCTAAATTGGGATTAGGTGACAACGGAGCGGTGACTGGATTAGATGAACAGTTAACGGCTTTGAAGGAATCTAAAGGCTTTTTATTTGCTCCAGAAAAGGCTGTAGAACCACATATCGCTGGTGCTAAGCCACAAGGGGCAACACAAGAAGAAACAGTTGCTAACGACCTGACAACGCAGATGATCAATGCGTTTACGTCAGATCTATAATCAAAAAATAGAAAAGAGGAACAGATATGCCAGCAACATTGAACTATGCACAGGCTTACCAACAAGGTTTGCAAAATCGTTATAGTGAAAACGGACTGTTATTCACTAACAAACTTTGGAACTCTCCATCAAACACGCTTTTGAAATTTACAGGAGCTAAAGAAGTGAAAGTGCCGCGTCTTTTGATTAAAGAAGGGCGCAAGGACCGTACACGTCGCACGATTACGAATATTGACGCTAACTATGAAAACCAATGGGAAACATACACATTGACTAATGAGCGTTATTGGTCAACACTAGTAGACCCATCAGATGTTGATGAAACTAACTATGTTACTTCCATTGCTAACATTACTAAGACATTCAACGATACTGAAAAAGTTCCAGAAATGGATAAATTCATGGTATCTAAATTGTTCTCCCGTAAGAAAGCACTTGATACAGAAAGTAAACAAATTAAGTCATTGAATTTGACTGAGGAAAACTTCCTCGCAACCTTCGATGAGCTGATGGAACAAATGGACGAAGCTGGAGTACCAGCAGAAGGTCGTGTTATTTTCTGTACCCCAGCAGTTAAACGTATGATCAAGAACATCAAGCAATTTGGCCGTACAGTCAATATCCACGGTCAAGGCACGGTGATTGACCGTTCTATCGGTCGTTTGGACGATGTGACGATTGAACCAGCTATTCCATCTGACCGCATGAAGACCTTGTACAACTTCACAAATGGCGCTAAAGTTGACCCAACTGCTAAACAAATCCATTTCTTCTTGATTCATATTCCATGTATGGCAGCGCCACAAAAATATGAATTTGTTGGACTTGACGCACCAAGTGCTTCTTCAAGCGGTAACTACTTGTATTACGAACAATCTTACGATGATGTATTGCTATTCCAGACTAAACATGAAGGTCTAGCCTTTGTTGTCGCACCTTAAAGAGGAGGATAGAAAATGATAACAGTAAAGAAAGAAAATCGTGTCCTAGATATCGATGAACTAGAAAAAGCAACCTTCCTTGAAGATGGCTACGATGTGGTAAAAATCAAAGATGGCGAATATGTCGTCGTAGAGCCAGCAACCAGCGGACGTACCTATACCATTCAGGAGTATCAAGCAGTTGTGGCAGAACGTGACAAGGCTCTTGCAGAACTTGAAAAAGTGAAAGCTAAGAAAACAAGCAAGAAAGACGAAGAAGAGAAATAAGGAGGGTGTTTCTGCTGATGGAGAAGATGACACTTGAAGAAATTCAACAGCATAATGAGAATGCTAGACAATCCTTGATTGACTTGTATGAACAACGTTATACATGCTATCTAGAAGAGTTAGTAGTCGATGAAGTCATGCAGAACATTCTTAACTACTGTAATCGTGAGGATTTTCCTTTAGAGTTGCGATTTGTGGCCATTCAGATGGTTTATGTTGTTTGTAATCCTGACCAAGCTGTTCAAGGCAAGACTATTTCCGTTGGAGATACTCGTGTCGAATTGGAGAAGTCAGACCTTGCTAGACGGGCTGAACGTGTCTTGCTAGACTTTACCAGTCAGCTACAGAGGTTCAGAAAGTTGAGGTGGTAGGATGAATATCAATGATGTCCTATCTCAGGCAAGACCAAGTATTGAATGGACCTATGATAAAAAGATGGATGTATTTGCTACTGTCGAGGGTACGAAACCCAACGGAGCTGATTTTGTAGAGTTCAAAGAAATCTATAAGAAGGTTCCATGTCGTGTCTCTGTTCGCAACTTAGTGAATACAGAGCAGAACGAAGCACACCAACTCAAGACAGAGCACAAGATTTTCTGTTCGCCTAAATTTACTATCAAAGCTGGTAGTAAATTGATTGTGGACGGTGTTAAATACCTGACCAGTGAAGACCCGATGGTCTATGTCACGCATCAAGAAATTGTGGTGAGACGACATGAGTGGCTATGATGATAGTGATGTTCAAGAGTTCTTGAAACGGCTTGAACGAGCTCAGACAATTATTGATTCTGAGTTTATGCAGGCTGCTAAAGATATCGGCCTAGCCTTTTTGAAAGAGGTTAAGGAACGAACACCCAAGGGCCTAACAGGTAAGTTAAATCAATCGTGGAAGATGGAAGTAAGCAAAAATGGGAATGTGTACGAGGTTATCGCATTTAACCCTATGGAGTATGCTTCTTTCGTTGAAAGCGGACACCGCCAACAAGTAGGGCGTTATGTCCCTGCAATTGGCAAACGCTTGGTCAATCCTTGGGTCGAAGGGCGCTTTATGATGAGATTGACAGAAGAGCAGATTAAACAGAAAATCCCACAAATCACGCAACAAATCGAAGAGAGGCTAAAGGAGGAACTAGGTGGATTATAGTATTAGACCACTCGTCATCAAGCAACTCAAAGATGTGTTTGGGTGCAAGGTGTATGATGAACAAATCCAGCAAGGATTGAAAACACCTTGTTTCATTGTAGATGTGAAACCTGTGACTCGGAAGCGGTTGGCAAACCAAAACGATAAGCAGGTTTTTATTGTTTTGTTGCATTACTATACCGAAAAAACAACCGACTTATACCAGAAGTTTGAGGAGATTGAAACGGTGTTTCATTCGCCTTCTTTTCGTTATTTAGGGGATAAGTACCCTATCAATGACTTGAAGGTAGAATACAATGCGAATGATTTGATATGCACATTTACAATCACTCGATACGTTCGATGGGTTGAAGAAGAACCGACAATGCAAATATTAGAAAGGATAGGTGAAACTTCTCATGGAAATGAATGAAGAAGTAGGTTATGTAACCGAACCAGTGGTACCAACCACTGAAGATAAATTTGGCAAAGAGGCATTACTCAAGTATTTTGAAGAGGATGCAACTTTGTTAAACATTTTGCTGGAAGATGACCAGTCATACTCACTAGCAGAAGTAAGACGCATTTTAGAAGACTGGAGAAAGGGTGTGGCTAACTAATGGCACAATGGAGAGTACAGAATAAACGAGTTCCAAAGGCCTACATCAATTTCGTATCAAGAGATGATGTGATTATTCCTTTGGAAGACAATACGATTGCAGCAGTTATGATTGCTGGATCTTGGGGAGAACCTGGTGCTTTCACACTTGTTGACGGCACAAGCAACTTCCGCCGACTATTTGGTAAACCGATTGATGAACTCCTTCCGATTCGTGAGGCCTTGAAAGGAACTGGCAAGGTTCTTGTCTACAACGGTGTGAACAATGCTGGGGTACAGGCTACGAAAACAGAAAGCGATATGGTCGTTACAGCTAAATACAAAGGATTGGCTGGTAACCATATTCATGTTATCTTCAAGAAACAAGTCGAGACTGGTTTTGAAGTGACAACTGTTTTCTTTGGCAAAGAAGTTGACAAACAAATCATCACAGCCTTGCCATTTAAGAACGACTATGTGAACGTAACGGGTACTCTAACGACAGAAGATAAGACAATCTTGCTTGAAGGTGGTACTGATGGTGCTACAACCAATTCAGAAGTTGAAGATTTCCTAAATGCACTCGACACTCAAGACTTCCGTGTCTTGGCTCTAGGTACTGACGAAAGTGCAACGAAAGCACTTGTTACGGCTCATATTAAGAAATGGCGTGACGCTGGTCGTTCAGTTATTGCAGTCTTGAATGATTACACGGATGCTGACGATGAAGGTGTTGTATCAGTCGGTAACGGGGTTACATTGAGCGATGGTACGAAACTAGGCGCTAAGGACTGTGTTTACTTCGTAGCTGGTAAGTATGCAGGGGCTGGCTTGCAATCCAATACATTCAAGTCTTATCCAGGCGCTATCGACTGTGAGCGTAAGAACGAAGCAGAGGCTGAAAAGCTCATCAATAAAGGTCAGCTTATCTTTGCTTATCGAAATGAAAAAGTGATTATCCTGTCAGATGTGAACTCATTTACTAGCTATACGGTAGAACACAGCCGTATTTTTGGTAAGAACAAACTTGTCCGCACCATGGATAATATCAATACCAATGTCAAGTATATCTTTGAGAACTACTTCATCGGTAAAGTGCCAAACAACGTGAATGGTCGTGAGTTGTTTAAACAGCGAATCATCACAATGGTCCTTGATCCACTTGCTCAAAAGCAAGCCTTGGAGTATAAAGCCAAAGATATTGAGATTTCACAAGGTATCACCAAAGAATCTGTCGTGGTAAACTTGCCAGTTGTCTTGACGGACGCTATGGAAATCTTGTACATGACGGTTATCTGTGATTAAGAAAGGAGAAACTAGCTAATGGCTATTATGAACCAATTAGATGCTTTGTCAGCTAAGGAAGGAACAGTCTTCTTTACAATCAATGACAAGCAATATGAACTAGCAGAGCTTATCTCGCTAGAAGCGAAGGTTGAATACACAAAAGCTGATGTTACCCCTCTCAACTCTCGTATGAAGGGTGGTAAGATTGTCGGCGCAGAAGGTACAGGTTCGTTGAAGATGTACTACCACCGTCCAGAATTAAAGGCGATGGCTTTAAACTATGTCAAACAAGGTATTTTGCCTCGTATTGATATCAAGTGTACTAACGAAGACCGCACATCTCGTGCAGGTCGCTATACCATCGTTTTGAAAGGGGTTCTGTTCAAAGAATCACTTATCTTTAAACTAGATGGATCAGCGGATGAGGTCATTGACGAAGAAACGGACTTCACATTCCAAGATTTTGATATTTTATCAGAATTCCAAGAAATTATATACTAACATAAGGAGGAAATAGTGGTGAGTGGATTAAAAGCATTTTTGAAACAAAATAAAAAAGGGGAAGAGACTAAGGATGTCTTGCTTCCTTCTTTTGAGGAACCAGTTAAAATTCGAGTCTTGAGCGCACGTGAAGCGGACTTAATCAATGACCGTTGCTTTGTCAATAAACCTGGTCGCAATGGACGCCAAGAGCGTGTCTTTGACGGTGTTAAATATAACCGTGAAATCTGTATTGCGTCTATCGTGGTTCCTGACCTTAACGATAAAGAATTACAAGATTCGTATGGAGCAATGGGAGCTTCTGAGTTATTCGGTACTATGTTTAACTGGGGCGAAAGCGCCTTGATTTTGGAAGCTGTGACCGAACTCAGCGGTATCAACCAAACATTCCAAGACAAGGTTGACGAGGCAAAAAACTAATAAAAGAGGACGCGGAGGCACAACTTGCCTACTTCGCCCTCGTAAACTATTACATTCGCCCTAGTGAATTTGTGAATATGGATGTAGAAGAAAAAGCCTTTTTCGCTGCAGTCATGCATGAAGAGGCGAAACAACGTAAAAAAGCAATGAAGAAGTGAGGTGATTCTATTGGCAAATATACAAACAACCATGTCTTTGACCGATAGAGTCACAGGCACTTTAAATAAAATCTATGCGACTATGGAGCGTGTCAAAAATGCAGGCTCTGGCATAGATAAAGCTATGAAGGCTCAAGAGTCCGCTATGAAAAAAGCTGGTGATTCTGGTCAATATTTTGTCAATAAAGCTGGGCGAGTCGCTGATGTCAACGGTAGGTTTGTCAACAGTGCAACGCTAGCAGCTGCAGGACTAAAAAAAGAAGAACTGGCTCTAAGAGATTTAGGGAATGCCTCTAATAACGCTTCTAACAAATTAAGTAAGTTAGTATCTTTGAAAGGATTGTTGAAGACCGCTTTAGCTGGTATTGCAGTCGGTACGATTACTAAACAAGCTATAGGCATGTCAGACGAGTATGCTAATATGCACGCTCGTTTAGATATGATTCGTGACGGTATGCAGACGACGGAGCAACTACAAAAGTCTATCTATACATCCGCACAACGTACAGGCTCAGCCTATACAACCATGGCGAACGGTGTCGCTAAGATGAGGATGCAAGCTGGCGATGTTTTCCAAAACAACGGCGAAACAATTGCTTTTTTGGAAACTATGAACAAATCCTTTGTTGTTGGTGGCGCAAGCATTGAAGAACAAAAAAGCGCCATGCTTCAGCTTACTCAGGCTATGGCTAGTGGTAAGTTGCAGGGTGACGAGTTGCGTTCCCTTGCTGAGACTTCACCAGCCTTAATCCAAGCTATTGCCAATAAGCTAGGCGTTAGCCGTGGCGAGGTTAAGAAACTTGGAGCAGACGGGAAGATTACGGCCGACATTGTCAAAACTGCCATGCTGGATGCAAGCGAAACGATTGACAAGCAATTCCGCAACATGCCTATGACGTGGGGCAGGGCATGGCAGAACTTCCTGAACTTTGTGACCAAGGCACTTGAGCCAATATCGATTAAGATTAATCAGATAGTGAACTCGTCTGCCTTCCAACAATTCGCCCAGATTGTAGCCACGGTGCTTCAATATGTCGTCCAAGCGGTTATCTTTGCTATGGATATGATTGGGGCTGTTTGGAGTATGTTGGCGCCGATTGCTCAATTTGTGGCTGATAACTGGTCTGTCATTCAACCGATTATTATTGCTGTGGCAATTGCTATAGGAACTTATATAGTCGCAATGAACGCAGCAAGTATAGTGACCAATCTATTTAGTATCGTTACAAATGTTGCGAAAGCCGCTATGGCTGGTTTTAATGCAGTGATGGCAATGAATCCAATCATGTTGATTGTGATGGCAGTCATCATTCTGATTGGTCTATTCTATGCCTTGGTTGCATGGTTTAACAATCTTACTGGTGCAGCTTTATCAGCTACAGGAATCATCATGGGAGCGATATTTGCCCTTGGAATGATAATTTGGAATGTGATTATCGGGATTATCAATATCATTATATGGGTGATAAATATGGTCCTACAACTTGTTTTTGGTGTTGCTAACGGCATCATGATGATAGGTATGGGGATTTATAGTTTCATTCTAACGATTATAATAGGAATCTTGCAATTTATCGACTGGTTTATTACGGGAGCTATAAATCTATGGAATGAATTGACTTATAACTGTCAAATGGCATGGTACGATATTGCCCAAGGTGGTAGAGGGATGGCGGTCGCTATCGCTGGATTTGTAGACAGCATGGTTAATAGTGTTATCGGTGCAGTCGAGGGCATGATTAACTCTGTTCTGGGTGGCTTTAATAAGATGATTGGGTTCTTGAATGGGTTCGGTCTAAATCTGAGCGCTGTTGGAACGGTTTCTCTTGGTCGAACGAATTTTGCTGGTGATATCGCTAACGCCATCGACAGCATGGAAAAACCTGTCAAGAAGACTTTTGAAGGTTTGCATTTGGCAGATGGTCTTATTAACCACCAAGCTAACTTAAAAACTCCCGAACTAGAGACTCCACAACTGGGTTATCTTGAATTTGGTAGCGTCGGTGGGGCCTTTAATAACGGCTATAAATTCGGCCAAGGGATTGATAAGGCTGTAGGTGGTTTCTTCAAAGGTGCTGGAGATGCCAACGGTGCAGGAAACAATTTCTTGGGTGACCAAGGCACTACACCTTATGAACTCAGCCCAGCAAGTTCAGTACCTGGACAAGGAGACGGAGGAAAAGGCGGTGGCGGTGGCCACAACCCTACTGGTGGTAAATTAGACAAAGTCGGCAAGATTGAAGATGAAATCAAACTGGACGATGAATACATCAAGCTGATTAAGGACGTTGCGACCATGAAGTGGCAACAGAACTTTATTACCTTGAAGCCAGAGATTGTCACCAACATTGACTCCATTAACAACGCTGGCCAGTATGCTAACGTATTGGATGATTTGAATGCAACGATTGTAGACGCTTTGAATAATGGCGCTGACGGCCTCATGGCTTACTAGGAAGGGGGTAGCAGATGTTTATATTTATTGAAGGTATTAAATTGCCAGTGAATCCAGAAGAAATCAAACTGGAGGACAAACAAGGAATTGAGACAGTCGCTATCATCGATACTGGTAACGTTCCGCTTGTCGGAAATCCAGAGCTTCAATCGATTGAGTTTGAATCCTTTATTCCTAGTGGAAGATACGACGGAAATTACCAACGGAATAGCCGTGTCTCTCCAGAATCCTTTGTATCATCTATTCGTAAATTTAAGACGGAAGGCACTCCTATTCAACTCATGATTGGGGGTGCTTTTGGTTCTGCTATTAACGGGAAATTTCTAGTGGAGCAGTTCGATGTCTCTACCAAAACAGGATATGAAAATGACCTGATATACAAGATTAAGTTTTTACAATATCGGTCTCACAAGCCACGGAAGGTTACTATCAAAGACAAAAAAGCACTCGAGGCTACTAAAAAGAAACCTCAGGCAAAAGCTACTGAAGAACGTAGTGCCACAACAGAGAAACCTGCTCAAAAAAGCCATACGGTCGTGAGTGGTGATACTCTTTGGGGAATTGCTCAGACCTTTTACGGAGACGGTAGTCGATATACTGAAATTTACGAAGCCAACAAAGACAAAATCAAAGACCCTCATTGGATTTATCCTGGACAGGAGTTTGTGATACCATGATGCAATTATTCTATCAGAACAATAAAACTGGAGATACCTGGGATTTAGCAACTGTGTCTGAAAAGGTCGAATTCAAGACAACTAGAAAAGGGTCAGCTTGGAGCGTGGAGATTACCTTGTACAACTCTACAAAAGTAGCCTTTGAATACGGTTCTCCGCTCGCTTTCAAGCTAGATGATAAAGAGGTATTCTTTGGTTATTTGACGAAAATCAAGTACGAAAAAGATACCAAAACAACCTTGACTTTTCATGATCAGATAAAGTACTTACTACGCAATATCAACTTTGTTGCCAAGGATAAAAACGTCAATCAAATCGTCTCGGCAATCGCAGGAGATTTTGATTTGAAGATTGGGGAACTAAAAGCCCCAGCCGTGACCTTATCCCCTCAGTTGAAGGAAGATAAGAAGGCTCTGGATATTATCCAAGAGGCCATGGACGAGACCTTGGTGCAAAGTGGAGAGTTGCTGGTTTTGTATGACAAGTTCGGAGAGTTGACACTAACAACTCCGAAAAACTTACCAATCCAGTACATTATAGGCAATGAATCCTTTATGTCTAGCTTTGAGTTTGAAGGTTCGATTGAGGATAGTGCTAATATTGTCCGCTTGATCCAAGAGAACAAAGAAACCAAAAAGAGAGAGGTCTACATCTATCAGGACAGCTACAATATCGGCGCTTGGGGAAAACTCCAGTACATGAAAAAAGTGGATGAGAAAGCAACTGAGGGGCAAATCAAGCAATGGGGCGAAATGCTCTTGAAGATGAAAAACCGTCCCAAAGAAACTTTCAGTCTAAAAGCCGATATTGGAAGTATTGATTTTTTAGCAGGTCATGCAGTCTATGTGGATGTTAAGGATATTGAGAAGAAGGGATGGTATGTCATTGAAGAGGCAACTCATTCCTTCAGTGCAGAAAAGCACACGATGGAAATTAAATTATTCATGGCAGGAAGTGAGTAGATGGAAGTAATAGAAAATCTAAAGAAATTGATTAGTAATTTCATTGAAAATCGCCAGTTCGCAAAGATAACGACTGGTGTAGTTTTATCGGTTTCTCCACTCAAAATCCAGTTGACCAATGAGTTGATTTTAGATGATTCTATGCTTGCTGTCACATGGACCGATGAAGCATTGGATCCTGAGTACGTAGGCCAAACCCTTCATCTCATCAGACAAGATGGTGGAGGGTTTTATTATGTCTTGTACAAGAAGATATTCCACTACAAGCGCAAAGTGAAAGGGGGTTCTGATGAATGAGTACTCCTAAAACAAACTTTTTAAACATCGCTAAAAATGTTGTTGAAGCTAAGAAACAGCCTAGCTTAACACTAGATGAAACTAATATCTTGCTAGAAACAGATGGCATTCATGCTCTGAAGCAATCAATCAGACGCATGCTGACAACTGAACGGTTCATCTATACGATTTATGACCATCGGTACGGTGTGGAGTTAGATGCTTTATTTGGTGGAGATATGGACTATGCCCAAATGGATATCGCACGGCGCATAAAAGAGGCCTTGTATGAAGATGACAGGATTCATGAGGCTCATTCTTTTTCTACCAAGGTAAAAAAAGATGAGTTTTATGTGCAGTTCATGGTTGATAGTGATTTTGGAACATTTGAAATGGATTTGGAGGTGAAACGATGATAAAGGTAAAAACATATCCAGAAATTTTAGAGGATATGCTGGCCTTGTTTGATGATAAGTATGACAAGAGACAAGGGTCTGTCTTGTACAATCTAGTAGCGCCTGCAGCTCGAGAAGTTGCCATTCAGTATACGGTCTTAAAATCGTATGAGGAAGTCAACTTTTTAGATACAAGTACAGGAATCTTCCTAACTCGTTTATGTAGACAGTTTGGAGTTGAACGATTGCCAGCCACGGCATCGGTCCGATTGGTTCAATTCAAACAGGAAATCCCACTAGGAACCCGTTTTAGTGTGGTTAATAGTGAGTATAATTTCCGTGTTTTGGAACGCCGCTCCGGATTCGAGTATAGCGTAGTAGCTGAACAAGTCGGAAATGCTCCCAACTATGTAAGAGGTCAACTCATCAATATTGATGTGTTGAATGGTTTTAAAGGGGCAGAAATTGGTTCTGTTATCGTTGTAGGAGAAGACGAAGAGACAGATAAACAACTCCGTAAACGGACCATTGAGTATCTTAAAACACCGACTTTAAACGGAAACATTGCCCAATACAAGAAATGGGCAAGTGAGTTTGTTGGTGTTGGTTCGGCCTTGGTAGAGCCACTTTGGAAGGGTGAAAATACAGTCCGTGTATCTATTACGGATGCTGACGGTAATGAAGCGAGTGCAGAGCTGGTAAATAAGTTCAAGAATTACTTGGATCCTGAACCGAGTGGCCACGGATTAGGCGTTGCTCCGATTGGTGCTTATGTGACAGTGCAGTCTGTAAGTGGCTACGACGTTCGTATTACCGCAACGATCAAGATTGATGAAGATGTAGATATCGAAACCATCAAGCACGAGGCGAAAGTCCAACTCATTAAATACTTACGTGAAGAAGCATTTGAAGAGAAAGAGGTTCGAAATTATAAAGTTGCCACGATCATTGACAGAATTAATGGGGTTCGAGATGTGGACCGTATTTTGTTGAATGACAGGGAACAAAGTATTGAACTTTCTACCAACATGCTTCCTAAATTAGCGGAGGTAACCATTAATGTCACAAGTTAGATATCGTATGTTATCGGCTTTGCCAGAGGTCTTAGATCCAACAATCAATGATTTGTTTGAAACTGAGATTCCAGAGCTGGAATTGATTACAGACTTAATCTTTGACACAAGACGGTTGATGTTGTTGCCAGAAGCGACCGAAGACTGGATTGCACGTTGGGAAAAAGCTTTGCAGGTAAAACCGAAAACAATTGATTTGGAAGAGCGAAGGCGGTATCTAATCACTTTAATTTCTTCCAAAATAAAAATAAACTCAGTGAGTTTACAAAAAATTACAAAGAGCTTTACGAATGTCAATAATTTAGTAACGGTCAAGGGTTCGGCGGTACATATTCGATTTTTAGGAGAACTACCGACCGGATATTTGAACCGTTTTTTAAAGTATGTGCGTGAGTTGATTCCTGCTCATTTAGGAATTCAATTCTCAGTTGAAGCACCTATGATGAACGCGATTTATATCGGTGCTCACACGTTTAGAGACATTCGTTCAGTTCGATTTGAATAGGAGGAAATAAATGGGATATTTTATCCAGCCTATTGTGACCGATAAAGCAATCAGCGAAACAGCCTTAGCGATTCAAAATAGAGAACCACTGGTTTTCACTCGAATAGCTTTGGGGAGCGGACGACATCGGACGGACGCAGGCAAGAAGAATGACGTAGCTCAAATAGTTCATTCTTTGCAAGTTACGCAGTCTTTATCGACTGATATCGCTGACACGATTCGTCTCACAGCGAGGTTTGATAACTCACGGATTGAGCGTGAAATGATTGTGAACGAAATCGGTGTGTTTGCAAAACGTGGGAATCATGAAGAATTCATGTACATGTACACTTGGGCAGAACAGGGAGATGTGATTCCTCCTAAAACATCTGCTTATGTATATCGAGATTATGATTTCAATACGACTATTAGTAAGAATAGTCAGATTACCATTCAATACAATGCGACTGACTTGGTTTATGCAACTGTCCCTGAATTAAAAGCGACAGAAACTAAGTTGCAAAATAGCATTGACAATCATATCAAGGATATATCACGACATGTATCGGTTGAGGAACGCACAAAATGGAACGGGAAAGCCGACGCAACCCATCGTCACAAGGTTGCAGACATCGACGGTCTGCCTGAAAAGATTGACGAGTTCACTAGAAGCAAGGCTGAGAAGGTTGACCTTACTGGTCACATCAACAACCGAAACAACCCACACAATGTAACGAAACAACAAGTGGGACTAGGGAATGTCACGAATGTTGAGCAAGCAAGTAAGCAAGATTTTAACAATCACGCAACTAATCGCAACAATCCACATAGCGTTACGAAGCATCAAGTTGGTCTAGGTAACGTAGACAACGTAAGACAAGCAAGTTATGAGTCTGTAGAGGCTTTAAAGCGTGAGTTTCAGGAGCATGAAGATAGACTAAATGCTATCGAGTATATGTTCTTGCAGAATGACTTCACTGCTCCGATTCGTACGGAAGACGGTACAGAACATACCTTACTTGCGGACGAAAATGGTCATGTGATTGTCGCAGATTGGAAATATAGAATGGAGGTATAATATGGCAGTAATTAGTACACAGACACGAAAAGTAACTGATTTGCCACAGGCTAGTCAGGTTAACAACTCAGACAACATCATGATTCATGATGGACGTGGGTTGAAAAAAATGTCTGTGCAGACTTTCAAAAACGGAGTGAGTTCAATTCCCACAACCGCAACAGCTGGTTCAAACGGAGTTGTCAGGCCTGATAACTCGACGATTACAGTCGATAGTTCGGGTGTCTTGCGAGTAAACAGGTCGGCGCTTGGAATTCCAAGTACACCGTCCGAAGTGGTCGCTAATAAGCTGATTAACCAGAACGGGAACCAGCAAATGAAATACTGGTACGGTTCGAAAGCCCAATATGAAGCAGTTAGAACTAAAGATCCCAACACAATCTATGATGTGTATGAGTAGGTGGTATTATGGCTACAAGAGAAGGAATCTATGTCGGAGGACATGAGATTATAGAACGGTATGTTGGAAGTAAGTTAGTGTGGCAAAAATGGCGGTTTTTAAAACGTTTTAATAATTTAAAAAGCGCATTTATTTATCCACATTCATCTAATACGGTTGCTGTAGATGGAAATTTCATAAGTTTAGCAAGTAGTTTCGATAGTGAAGACAGAAAACTTAAACTTATTAATTATGGTAATTATGATACAGAGGTCTTCTATGCGAATCGAGTTTATGTATACACAAGATACTCAGGTGAAAACAATTACATTGCAGATAAACAATTACATATCGAGTTCGACAGCAACCAAGAAGCTTCAGATTTCAAACAACGCTATCGTGCTGGAACAATAGATATTTACATTTAAGAGGAGAAAATTAACATGGAATTTGTATTAGTAAATAAATTTTTTAGAGTTGGCAAGACGGAAGTCTCTATTCAATGTGACAAGCCGTTTACTTTTTTCACTCGCGAGTTAGAGGGTGACCGTTTGGGTGACACGGACGAAACGCTCATTGAAGCAGTCAAAGAGATTCTACGTACCGAACTTGACCCAATTAGCGCCATTGTCAAAAACCAAGAACAATTGGCTAAAACGCAAGAACAATTGGCTAAAACGACGGAAGCGCTGGAGAAAGCCAACCAACTCATGGATGGCATGCAGAAGGTCAATCTCCAGAATGCTCAGGATATTGAGGATATCTCAGCACGATTGGAAGAGCTGGAAGCTCAAGGAGAGTCTGACCAGGAGGAGAAAGAGGAGGCAGAGGAGGACACCCCTCAGGTTACGGACACAGAAAACCAAGCTGATGAACCAGCCCCAGCGCAGCCAACTACTGAACAACCAGTAGCAGAAGCACCTACACAACCAACCCCAGCGGTAGAAGATAACAAAGAAAGCGAGAAAGAAGATGACATTTCTGAAACGACAAACCAAGAGAGCCCTAGTGAAGACAATGGAGGTAGCAACAATGAGTAAGATTACACTAGACCAAGCAAAAATCGACATGTACATCAACCTACTGGAACGTGGAGCAGTTGACTTTTCATGGGTACATAAACGCTGGAAAGACCGTGTGCGCAAGGAATTGAAGAGACGTGGTTTGAGCCATTTGGCAGACTAGCGAGGTGCTTATGGATGTCTTACAACAAACAGAACATTTCTTTATGAATGTGCTACCAGTAGCGACGCCAATCGTCGTGGCTTGGTTAGGCTATAAAATGCCGAAGAAAACAAAAGAAGAAACAGATAAAATCGTCTCGGAACTAACCGATGTCAAGAAACAGATTGAAGATGTCCAGACTACCGCTAAAGATAGCAATTCCAAAATCGATGAAGTACAAGAGAAGTTAAAAGTACACGACGAGGCGCATCTAAATACAATGAAGTTGCGCCTTGACCGTGATATGCGACGGGCTATTCGTAGAGGGTTCACTTCAAAAGACGAATTTTCCCTAGTGGAAAGTCTGCACAAAAGCTACAAGGCTTTAGGAGGTAATGGCTACATAGACCGCTTATTCAACGATTTTGAAAAATTGGAGATTAAGGAAGACATCTTAGTAGATGATTAGAAAGAGGTGCAGAATGGGTTGTAACAAACGTAGAGTTAATACAACCAATTTGGTTCGGATTGATGGTGGCGACCTTATTAAACAAGGGGATTTGTCTTCTACTTTTGGATTTGAATTGTTAGATGAAAATTACCGTGTCATGACCTTATTTGAGGGTCAAGATGCGGTTGTTACTCTAACAAAGGGACAACGCAGGTGGAAGACAACTGCTCCCGTCACTAGCCATTCTGTCAATTTTAATTTAGATAGTATTCTACCAAGCGGAAAATACCGAGTGGAAATCTCGGTTGGAGGGTATATCTTCCCAAGCGATAGAGATACTTATATTGAAATTGAAGACTCAGATAAAGAATTGGTTACGGAAGATGTCTACACTTTGAAGGAATTAGACATCGAAAAAGAAGTAAAAAAACAACTTGCAGGAAGACCTGCAAGAGAAGGTGGAGCATGTCCGGAATTTCCCGATCTACTCTTCTTTTATAATATTGGAAAGGTATAGAAAAAAATGGACACAACAAAATTAACAGCATTCGCACAAGCAGTTGGAGCAGATATCAAGGAAGTTAAGCAGAGCGTCAGCACTAAAGTAGAAACCTCAGCAATGACGCAAGCTATCTCTCAGGCAGTCACTCAAGCTAAATCCGAGGTTAAGGCTGAAATCTTGGGTGAGGGAACGCCTGAAAATCTTGACACACTGAAAGAAATCGCGGAAAAAATCACAAGTATGGGACAAGATGAAAATAGCGCACTTCTTGGCAAAGTAACTGAAGTCAGCGGACGTGTAGATCAGATTGCCAATGTTGACTTGGTCGCAACCTATAATGCAGCGAAAGCGTGATCGCTATGAGTAATTTAGAGGAATTTGCCCAAACAGTTGGGCGAGATGTCAAGGAGCTGAGCCAAAAGCCTGAACCAAGGCTGACACTGACAGGAATTACCCTTGGAATTGTTGGAGGCAATCATGTCACCCTACCGTTACCAGATAATGTAGGGCATGAAATCCGTGGCACTGGCTCACCAGAAGGGCGTATAAGTGCAGAAATAGGAGTGACTTACATCGACACAGCTAAAACTAACGGTGCTTTAAAATGGATTAAGATTACTGATGGTGGAAATCAAGGTTGGAAAGTTGTTGAAGGTGACACTGGTTGGGTGTTAGGTTGGCAGTATGATACGAATAAAAATGTCATAAACAGAATGTATTTCAGACGTATAAATAATGTTGTACATGTTAAGTTTGAACTTAAAATTAACACTAGTGCAATTAGACCTGATACTAATTTAATACTAGATCCAGGCAGTTATGAGTCAGATGATAACTTATCTATTGATGGTTTTAAACCTGTTGATGATGTAGCTCAGACTATATTTAATACTTATAATGATATTTATTCTAATACTGCAAGTGCTGAAAATTCAGAAGGTGCACAAGGAACGGGTGCTGTGATTATTCATTATAAGTATAACCATTATAAAGAGTATAGCGAAAAAAGTGGATTGAAGTTGCAGATTGTAACTAGTGAATTAGGCGTGGAGCAAAATCACGTCAACCCATTTTCTTATTTAACAGAAGATGAGTGGCCTACAACATTACCAACTATAGGAGGATAAACATATGACACAATTTAACGAACTCATCATTGCCTTTGCGACAGGCTTTTTAGCTGTAGCAGTAGGAAATATCGTAAAAGCAGTAAAAGATTATCTTTTACGAAAAGGTGGAGAAAAGGCGGTAAAAATCGCTGAAATCCTAGCCAAGAACGCAGTAAATGCCGTTGAGCAGGTAGCTGCTGAAACTGGCTACAAGGGAGATGAAAAATTGGCACAGGCTCGTGCTAAAATCCGTGCAGAGCTGACCAAATATAACATCAGCATGACGAACAAGGACTTGGACACCTTTGTGGAGTCAGCCGTGAAGCAGATGAATGACGCTTGGAGGGAGTAGGGATGGATATCGATACAAGCAGACTACGTACAGGCTTGCCACAAGTCGGAGTGCAACCTTATAGACAAGTACATGCTCACTCAACAGGCAACCGCAACTCAACTGCTCAAAATGAGGCGGACTACCACTATAGAAAGGACCCTGGACTTGGGTTCTTTTCTCATGTCGTTGGAAATGGCCGTGTTATGCAGGTAGGACCTGTTGATAATGGTGCCTGGGACGTTGGGGGTGGTTGGAATGTTGAGACCTATGCAGCAGTTGAATTGATTGAAAGCCATTCAACTA
>NZ_VMMU01000027.1:0-23843 GCF_013277385.1 Streptococcus sp. 544 | reverse complement strand
TATTTGTAAAAGTAGACGGCTTCTAATTTAACCTAGAGAACACAATCCTAAGTGAAAAAATCACTTGGGATTTTTTGAATCAAGAAAATAGTTCTCTAGGAAACTTTTTCTTGACATCTCTTTTCAAAGTGGTAGAATAGTTCTTATGGAAACTTATTTAGTTCCTGGGAGAACTAAATGTGATAGTTAGAAAGGAGTTAGTATGGATAAACCGATGTTAGTCTTTAAGCGTTTTGGTCATCAGATTCACCTGATGGTGCAAAAGGAAGCCAAACGTTGTGGTATTGAATTTATGGGTGGGCCTCAAGGTCAGGTTGTGCGTTTTTTGGATAATCGTGAGAAAAACCAAGACTTGGTCTTGATTAAAGATATCGAGCAGGAACTCAATATTACCAAGTCTGTTGCTAGTAATTTGGTCAAGCGTATGGTGCAAAATGGTTTGGTGGAATTGGAGGCGAGTCCTAGCGATAAGCGGGCAAAATTTGTTCGTTTGACGGACAAAGCACGTTCTCAGATGCAAGAGGTTAAGGCTTTTTTTGAACGAATAGACAAGCAGTTGATGGAAGACATTGATGAAGATGAATTACTGATTTTTGAGAAAGTTCTCGGTCAACTACAGGCAAATATCAAGGGAATAGGAGGAGAGAATGAAGAAATTAGCCAAACGAATTAGTAGAAAAGAATGGGGGATGATTTTACTAGCCATTCTTTTTACTTGCTTTTCGGTCTATTTAGAGTTGGAAGTGCCGACCTATATCTCGAAAATTACGGATTTGCTAGGTAGTCAAGGAACTAATTTAGATGAGTTGTGGCAGCCGGCAAGTATGATGGTGGGAATGTCCTTTCTTGCCTTCTTATCCGTAGTTGCAGTTGGATTTTTTGCATCCCGAGTGGCGGCTTCTTATACTAGTAGGCTGAGAAGTGATATTTTTAACCGAGTTTTGGATTACTCGCAGACAGAAATTAAGAAATTCTCTATTCCCAGTCTTTTAACTCGTACTACCAATGATATTACTCAGGTTCAGATGTTGATTACCATGGGCTTGCAAGTGGTGACGCGTGGTCCAATTATGGCTATCTGGGCTATCGGGAAGATTTTAGGTCATTCAGAATACTGGCTCTGGGCCGTACTTGTGGCAGTGATTGTCAACGTTTTGATGACGACTGTTTTGATGACGCTAGCCTTTCCAAAACAGTCCTTGATTCAGGGGCTGACAGATAAACTGAACAGTATCACTCGTGAGAGTTTAACAGGTATTCGTGTCGTTCGCGCCTACAATGCAGAGGATTACCAAAATGAAAAATTTGCATCAGCAAATGATGAATTGACACGCTTGAATTTGTTTGTCAACCGTCTTATGGCTATTTTGAACCCTATCATGATGGGGATTTCAAGTGGTTTGAGTGTGGCGATTTACTGGATTGGGGCCTATGTGATTAACGACGCTGCTCCGATAGCGCGTCTGCCTCTCTTTAGTGACATGATTGTTTTCATGTCTTATGCCATGCAGGTTGTCATGGGCTTCCTTCTCATGGGAGCGCTCTTCATCGTTCTCCCCCGAACTATGGTCTCTGCTAAGCGGATTAATCAAGTTTTAGATTTGTATTCTTCTATCCAAAACCCTGCTCAAGTGCAGCTGGCTGATGAAAACCTCAAAGGTCAGGTCGAATTTAAGGATGTGACCTTCCGCTATGCGGCAAATTCGGAGGTGGTTATTGAGCATGTTAGCTTTAGAGCAGACGCTGGTCAAACAGTGGCCTTTATTGGGTCAACAGGTTCTGGTAAATCAACTCTTGTCAATCTGATTCCACGTTTCTACGATGTGTCAGAAGGAGAAATTCTGGTGGACGGTGTCAATGTTCAAGACTATGCCTTAGAAGATTTGCGCAACAAGGTTGGCTATATTCCTCAGAAAGCGGTTCTCTTTTCAGGTGATGTTAAGGGCAATTTGGACTTTGGACAAAGTCAAGAAACACCGCTGAATGAACAAGCTATGTGGCAAGCCTTGGAATTGGCCCAGTCTAAGAATTTTATCGAAGACAAGGAAGCGGGCTTAGCGTCAGAAGTGGCCCAAGGAGGAACCAACTTCTCAGGTGGTCAAAGACAACGTCTGGCAATTGCGCGTGCCTTAGCTCGGAAGCCAGAAATTCTCATCTTTGATGACTCCTTCTCAGCCTTGGACTACAAGACAGACCGTGTCCTACGCCAAGAGTTAGCAGAGAAAACAAAATCTATGACCAAACTTATCGTTGCACAACGTATTTCAACGATTATGGATGCAGATTTGATTTTAGTCTTGGATCAAGGAAAAGTCGTGGGGCAAGGCACCCATAAGGAACTTCTAGCTAATAACGAAGTTTACCAAGAAATTGCCTATTCACAACTATCGAAGGAGGAATTGGAACATGGAAAATAAGAAAATGTCTCTCTGGAAACAGAGTAAACCCTATCTTGCAGGCCTCCAGTTTGCCCTTCTAATCGCCTTTCTAGCAACAATCTTATCCAATATCATTACTGTATATGGTCCAACCCGCATCAAGGAAATGACCAATATCATTGCAAGTGGTCTAGAAACAAGTGTGGATGTCGCGATGGTTGCAGCTATTGGTGGTTTTTTGGCCGTCATTTATGTGATCGGACTTCTATCAAATTATTTGCAGGCCTTTCTGTTTACAACAGCTATTCAACGTTTTTCAGAGCGTTTGAGAAGAGCTATTGCAGAGAAAATCAATAGCCTACCATTGGGATATTTTGATGGACACTCTCAGGGGGATACTTTGTCTCGTGTAACCAATGACGTTGACACTGCAGCCCAGTCCCTTAATCAAAGTCTGGGAACAGTTCTTTCATCCACTTTACTGGTCGTGGCAGTCTTGGTAACCATGTTTGGGATGAACTGGATTTTAGCCTTGGTGACGGTTGTGTCAACTCTTATCGGTTTTGCTTTCGTGTCTGTCTTTATGGGCAAATCCCAGGGCTTCTTTAAGAGTCAGCAACAAGATTTGGCAGCTGTCAATGGCTATGTGGAGGAAATGTACTCTGGCCATAATGTGGTGACCAGTTACAATGCCATCGAGAGTACGAAAGAAGAGTTTGCGATATTAAACCATCGTCTGCATGACAGTATCTGGAAATCTCAGTTTATTTCAGGGATTATGATGCCGATTATGATGTTTATTGGGAACTTTAGCTATGCCTTGGTGATTATCGTTGGTGCAGCCTTGGCCTTAAATGGGCACATCAGTATCGGGATTATCGTTGCCTTTATGGCCTACGTTCGTATTTTTTCTCAGCCTCTTTCACAAATTGCCCAAGGGATTACTAGTTTGCAGCAGGCTAGTGCGGCCATGGGACGTGTCTTCGAATTCCTAGCTGAAGAGGAAATGGAAGACGAATCCCATAAAGAAAGACAATTGAGCGATATGAAAGGTCAAGTAGTCTTTGATCGAGTCTCCTTTGGTTATACACCAGAGCGAACCATTATTCATGACTTTTCTGCGACAGCTCATGCAGGTCAAAAAGTTGCCATTGTCGGACCGACTGGGGCTGGTAAGACAACTATTGTCAATCTTTTGATGAAGTTCTATGAGATTGATAAGGGAAGTATCCGCATTGATGGTGTGGATACCAAGGAGATGAAGCGTTCGGAAGTACACGATGCCTTTTCAATGGTCTTACAGGATACTTGGCTCTTTGAAGGTACTATTCGCGACAATCTTATCTATAACCAAGAGGGTATTAGTGATGAGCACGTGATTGAAGCCAGCAAGGCTGTAGGGATTCACCACTTTATCATGACCCTACCAGATGGTTACGATACAGTCTTGGATGACACAGTGACCTTGTCTGTCGGGCAAAAACAACTCTTGACTATCGCTCGTGCTTTGCTGAAAGATGCGCCACTCCTAATCCTAGATGAGGCGACTTCTTCTGTTGATACCCGTACAGAGGAATTGATTCAGAAAGCTATGGATCGTTTGATGGAGGGGAGGACTTCCTTTGTCATCGCCCACCGCTTGTCTACTATCCGAAATGCTGATCTGATTCTTGTTATGAAAGATGGAAATATCATCGAGCAAGGAAATCATGATGAGCTGATGGCGCAAGCTGGTTTCTACGCTGACCTCTACAACAGTCAGTTTACAGAAGATGAAGCAGAAGAATAAACCAAAAGAAGGCTTGACGGCCTTCTTTTTCTGCACTATACTAGAAGACAAGTGCTTCCCTGTAAGCAAAATTTGAGTAAGCGATGAGAAAATATATGAAAAATTATCAAGAATGGTATGGCCACGTTGCTAGTAACATTGGGAATAAGCCCTTTCTTCTGAGCTTGTTAAGAACTTTCAATCGGTTCATGACGGTAGTTATACCTATGATTTATCTGACCTTGTTAGCCACTACCTATCTCCAAGAAGGACTTGGGAAACAGGTCTTGATGTATGTGTTTATCCCTGCATCAGGTTTTGTGATTTTGTCCTTTCTTCGTAAGAAAATCAATGCCCCTAGACCTTATGAGGAATGGGATATTAAACCCTTGCTTGACAGAGATAGTCCTGGTCAGTCTATGCCCAGTCGTCATGTCTTTTCAGCAACCATTATCTCCATGGCTTGCTTGCATGCTAGTCTAACTATGGGGATGATTTGTTTGACATTATCAGCCTTCCTAGGTCTAGTGAGAGTCTTAGGTGGCGTGCATTATCCCAAGGATGTAGTAGTTGGTTATATTTGTGGTCTTGTGTGGGGTGTGCTTTTCTTTCTATTTTGACCTGTAAGTTAATACTCAATGAAAATCAAAGAGCAAACTAGGAAGCTAGCCGCAAGCTGTACTTGAGTACGGTAAGGCGACGCTGACGTGGTTTGAATTTGATTTTCGAAGAGTATAAGGCGGTCCTAGAACCACTTACGTGCCTAAAGTAACCACTTGCTTTTTTGCTCTTGTTTTCTTATTTTTCCTTTGATATAGTAGAGTCAGAAAGGAGATGGAATGAAGTTACGAATCGAAATTGACAGCAATTTAGATGAAACTGAAATTGTCATCAAGGCAGCGGCTTTGACAGATGAGATTGCGGATTTACAGCGACTCTTGCAAGAGTCCAAGTCTCCTCGGTTGATTTTTTACAAGGGAACAGGTGAATATTATCTGGACTTATCGGAAATTCTCTTCTTTGAGACAGAAGGTAGCAAGATTTATGCCCATACCCAGAAAGATGCCTACGAAGTTCGGCTCAAACTCTATGAGTTAGAGTCTATCCTTCCTCGCTATTTTAGTCGGGTATCCAAGTCAACGATTGCTAATATTCGGCAAATCTATTCGGTGGACAAGTCCTTTTCAGGAACGGGCACCATTTCCTTTTATCAGACCCACAAGGAGGTTCACGTGTCGCGGTACTATCAATCCCTCCTAAAAGAAAATCTAAGAAACATGAGGTAAGAACATGAAAAAGAAAGCATTTGGTATTGTGTTGCTAGTATTGGCAGCATGGATTTTATTACAGGGACATTATGGTGTTCCATCTTTGGAGACTAAGTATTCTCCTTTTGTCTTTATCGCTTTTCTATTGTATAAGGCAATAGAATCTTCCCTTAGGCATCATTGGACAAGTGCCACTTTTTTAGCATTAACAGCATTAAATATAGTGAATCTTTTTTATGATTGGATTCAGCTATCTCCTATTTCGCTTATTTTAGCTAGTATTTTAATCGTAATGGGTGTCAGCGCACTCACTCATTCTAACAGAACTTGGAATGGAAAAAAATGGTGGTATGATGGTGAAAAAAACATTCTTACAGATAAGGAAGTTGCTTTTGGGACTGGGACTTTCTACAAGCAAAATCAAGAATTGGTAGAGGATCAAGTAGAAGTTGGTTTTGGCAATGCCAAGATATATTACGACAATGCAGAGATTTTAGGAGATACTGCAACCCTGAAAGTAGAAGTTGGTTTTGGAAAGGCAGTTATCTATGTTCCCCAACATTGGAGAGTTGATTTGAAGGTGGAAACTTTCTGTGGTGTAGCCAAGGCAGATACTTCTCTAGCCCCAACAAGTAAAACCTTGATTATCCGTGGAGATGTGGCTTTTGGGAAATTGGGGATTGTCTACGTTAAATAAAAAAATCTTCACTTCAATCATCAAAATAGGCGTACTAAGAGTAGGAAATTGATGCCTTGCTCTGATTTCAGTTCTATGGTTGTTAGACTTTAAAAAATGAAATGTTGCCTTTAAAAGTTGTATATTTTTCGATATTTTGGCTCTTACGTTTGATGTATCTATGTCCTACAGCGTGGATGATGTAGTGTCAAATGTTTTTAAAAAAATGAATGATATTGGACAGCTTTTTGAACCTTTAATTGCTCAGGAGCCATGAAAGCAAACACTTGGGTTTATGACAAGGGAGAATGGTATTATGTAAGTTCTTCTGGTGCCATGCTAGCGAATGATTGGGTCAAAGATAATGGCAAATGGTATTATCTAGCTTCATCAGGTAAGATGCTTCGCAATACCTACACACCAGATGGCTATTACGTTGGCAACTCAGGCGTTTGGCAATAAGAATAAAAAGTCCTTTTCATGCAAGGAAGAGGCTTTTTACTTGCTTTTCTGTTGCTTCCTCATTTGTCCTGAAGCCTTTTTTGTGTTAAAATGAATGGTATGAAAGCTAAAAAAATGTGGATAGCAGGCTTGGCTCTGCTTGGTATTGGAAGCCTTGCCCTTGCTACGAAAAAAGTTGCAGATGACCGTAAGCTCATGAAGACTCAGGAAGAGTTGACAGCGATTGTGCGAGACCATTTTTCAGACATGGGGGAAATTGCGACCCTCTATGTTCAAGTTTATGAAAGCAGTCTGGAGAGCTTGGTTGGTGGCATCATTTTTGAAGATGGCCGTCATTATACCTTTGTCTATGAAAATGAAGACCTGGTCTATGAGGAGGAAGTCTTATGATACAACCAGCAAGTTTAGAAGAATTAGCATCTTTAGTAGAAAAAGATGGCAAGAAAGTCTTTCTTTTTGTGGCGGACTGGTGTGGCGATTGTCGTTATATTTATCCTGCCTTGCCAGAAATTGAGGAGACCAATCCAGAGTTCACCTTTATTCGAGTGGAGCGAGATCAGTATATGGATTTGGCCAAACTCTGGGATGTTTATGGAATCCCTAGCCTTGTTGTTTTAGAAAAGGACAAGGAAATCGGTCGTTTTGTTAATCGCGACCGTAAAAGTAAGCAACAAATTAACGACTTTTTAGCAGGACTGAAATAGGAGAAAAGAGAAACAATGATTTTTACATATAACAAAGAACATGTCGGTGATGTCCTTATGGTCATCGTGAAAAACAGTGGAGCTGCCAAACTGGATGTGGAGCGCAAAGGAAAGGTAGCCCGTGTTTTCCTCAAAGAAAATGGAGAAACAGTGGCGTGGAATATTTTCGAAGTTTCAAGTTTATTTGAAATTGCAGAGCGCGGTCAAGTCTTTTTGACAGATGATCAAGTCGCTCGTTTGAACCAAGAGTTGCAGGCGGAAGGCTTTGTGGAAGAAATTGTCAATGACAAAGAACCTAAGTTTGTTGTCGGTGAAATTGTCGAGATGGTAGCTCATCCAGATAGTGATCACCTCAACATCTGCCAAGTTGCAGTCGCAAGTGACAAGACAGTGCAAATCGTTGCAGGGGCTCCTAATGCGCGTGTGGGGTTGAAAACCATTGTAGCTCTTCCTGGAGCTATGATGCCAAAAGGCAATCTCATTTTCCCAGGCGAGCTTCGTGGCGAAAAGAGTTTTGGAATGATGTGTAGTCCTCGTGAATTGCATCTGCCAAATGCTCCGCAAAAACGTGGTATTATTGAATTATCAGAAGACCAAGTTGTTGGAACTCCATTTGATCCAGCTAAACACTGGACTGCCTAAGAAGTTGTTAGTATCTGATAGACCAGCTAGAAGGAAATAAGATGGCTAAAAATGTAGTGATTACAGGGGCGACATCAGGAATCGGTGAAGCGATTGCGCGTGCTTATCTGGAGCAGGGTGAGAATGTCGTTCTAACTGGACGACGGACAGACAGATTAGAAACTCTTAAGTCGGAGTTTGCAGAAGTCTTTCCAAATCAAACAGTTTGGACTTTTCCCCTAGATGTCATGGATATGGCCATGGTAAAGACTGTCTGCTCTGATATTCTAGAAACGATAGGTCAGATTGATATTCTGGTCAACAATGCCGGACTGGCTCTAGGTTTAGCACCTTATCAGGATTATGAAGAGTTGGATATGTTGACCATGTTGGATACCAATGTCAAAGGTTTGATGGCAGTCACTCGCTCTTTCTTGCCAGCAATGGTAAAAGCCAATCAAGGACATATCATCAACATGGGGTCAACCGCAGGAATTTATGCCTATGCAGGTGCAGCTGTTTACTCAGCGACCAAGGCGGCAGTTAAGACCTTTTCAGATGGTCTGCGAATTGATACCATCGCAACGGATATCAAGGTGACGACCATTCAGCCTGGAATTGTCGAAACAGATTTTTCGACGGTACGTTTTCACGGTGATAAAGAACGAGCTGCGTCCGTTTACCAAGGAATAGAAGCCTTGCAAGCTCAGGATATTGCAGACACAGTAGTCTATGTGACTAGTCAACCTCGTCGTGTTCAGATTACAGATATGACCATTATGGCCAATCAACAGGCGACAGGTTTCATGGTTCATAAAAAATAAAAAATTTTCTCGAAAAGTTACAAATTTCTGTAACTTTTTTTGATTTCCTACGAATAGATAAGTAGGAGGAAGAAAATATGTATAATAAAGTTATCTTGATTGGACGTTTAACGTCTACACCTGAATTGCACAAAACCAGCAATGACAAGTCAGTGGCGCGAGCAACTATTGCAGTAAACCGTCGTTATAAAGATCAAAACGGTGAACGTGAAGCTGACTTTGTCAATATGGTCC
This sequence comes from Streptococcus sp. 544, assembly GCF_013277385.1. Lineage (NCBI taxonomy): Bacteria > Bacillati > Bacillota > Bacilli > Lactobacillales > Streptococcaceae > Streptococcus > Streptococcus sp. 544. The sequence continues at coordinate 14,908 of NZ_VMMU01000027.1, read as the reverse complement.
TTTGGGGTAGGCTAGCAGAAAGCTTGGCCAGCTACGCAACTAAAGGTAGTCTTATCTCTGTTGATGGAGAACTTCGTACCCGTCGCTTTGAGAAAAATGGCCAGATGAACTACGTGACCGAAGTACTTGTCACAGGATTCCAACTCTTGGAAAGTCGTGCTCAACGTGCCATGCGTGAAAATAATGCAGGCCAAGACTTGGCAGACCTAGTCTTGGAAGAGGAAGAATTGCCATTTTAAACATTGAAAAGTCTGAGTTGGTCTCAGGCTTTTTTATACTGTCTAAATGTGTTACAATGAACTAGTTGAAACTTTTTGGAGGTTGGAATGAGTAGAGAATATACAAGAACAATCGTCAAAATTATATTTTGTACAGTAGTCGTATTTGTTTTTGCAATTTATACTCATGTGAGTCAGACAGATCCTATTCCGGGACAAATAAAAGTTGGAGCGACTTATATGACGATGAATAGTGAATTTTATAGACATTTACATAATGAGATTCAACGCTATTCTGATTCAGAAGGTCAGATATTGTATACTCGGGATGCAGAGATGAGTGAAGAAAAACAGAGTAAACAAATTGATGAGTTTATAGAGAAGCGAGTGAATGTTATTGTTATTAATCCGGTTAAGAGTGATAGCGAGCAAATTGTAGAAGCGTTAAGTAGGGCAAAGAATTTTGGAATTAGAGTTATAGCAGTAGATAGTCAGTTGAATAATATAAAAGTTGATACGAGTATAGTTTCTGATAATTACCATGCTGGGATATTAATTGCCAAGGATTTGATGAAACGTACCTCAAATGCTCATATTCTTTTGTTAACGCACAAAGATGCTTTATCAGCTAATCAGAGAATAACTGGTTTTTTGGATACAATAAAATCAGAAGAACATTATCAAATTATCTCAGAAAGAGAAACAGTTGGTCAAACAGAGTATGCTATGACTACTGTAGGTGATGCCTTATCTGAAGGTTTACAATTTGATGCTATAGTGGCTTTAAATGATAGAGCAGCTATAGGAGCTTTAGCAGCAATTAAAGAATTGAAAGTAACTTCAAAAAAACTTATTTACGGAATAGATGGTTCACCAGATATGAAGCATTTATTAGCTACAACAGATGAAGTTACGGGAACGGTTGCTCAATTTCCATCTCATATGGGTAGAAAAGTATCGGAAACAATAGATTTATTAGTAAAAAAAGAAGAAGTTGAAGAATTATATACTATACCTGTACAATTTGTTGATAAAAATAATATAATTCAGTTTGATATTAATGGGTGGCAGTAATGAAACAGGTAAAAGGTGTCCAGTACTCTATAATTTTGCTTTTGTTAATTAATTTTCTAACCATTATATACAATGGAGCTTTGTATATACAGATTACAAACTATGTAATTTCAAAGGGACAGATGATACTCTTATTGGGAGAATTAAACAATATTTCAAAATCACCTGACCAGATTTTTTGGTATTCAATTATTTTTTTTGTCGGTATTATTTTTATATCTACCTATAAAATGTATTCAACTGAGAAAAAATGGCCAATTTTTTCAAAATGGAATTTGTTTGAAATAGTATTAATGATTGGTGTTATATGGTCACAAAATCTGTCATACAATGGAATAATATTATTAGTTTTTGCTGATATATTCTATAGTTCAAGAGAGTTTCAAGACTCTGATAGTAAACGTTCTTGGATTATTTTTATTTTCTTGAGCTTTTTAATGTTACTTTTAACAGACTATGAAATCTTGTCACTATTTATAAAAGTTCCATCTCTAGCTACCTATATCCAATTTTATCCATCTTCCATACGAGGTGTAGTGTTATTTTTAGAAAATGCATTGACATCATTAAATGTTATTATTTTCATCATCTCTTTATTGTCTTATATCCTATACGTGATTAAAGAACATCATAATATTGAGGAAGAGCTTAAAATGTTATCTAGAGTCAACACTGAATTGAATCATTACATATCGTTATCAGAGAAAATCGCTGAAGATCGAGAAAGGAAAAGAATTGCTCGGGAAATTCATGATACTCTAGGTCATGCGTTGACAGGAATTTCAGCAGGGATTGATGCTGTTTCTGTACTAATTGATGTTCATCCTATCCGTGCTAAAGAACAGTTGAAAAATGTTTCAAATGCAGTTAGAGAGGGGATAAAAGATGTTAGGGGATCATTACATAGACTAAGACCAGGAGCTTTGCAAAATAATGGTTTAAAAGATGCTCTAATATTAATGATTAGTGAGTATGAGTCTCTATCAAAACTCTCTGTCGATCTAAAATATGAATGGGGGAATATTGATTTAGATGTTATGCAGGAAGATACTATTTTTAGGATTATACAAGAATCTATGACAAATTCTGTTCGTCACGGACATGCTAGTAAAATGAGCATTCGCTTTATGAGTGAGGATAACAACATAATAGTTTTGCACGATAATGGAATAGGTTTTGACGACTTACAAATTGGGTATGGCTTGAAACAAATGAGAGAGCGAGTTTCTATTTTAGGTGGTTCTATTCATTTTGAAAATAGGGAAGGATTTTACACTAAAATAGTTTTTCCAAAAATAGGAGGTGAAGTATATGATAAAGGTAATGATTGCAGATGATCAGGCGTTAATTAGAGAGTCTTTGCAGATCATTTTATCAGTATATGCTGATATTGATGTTGTATCCGTCGTTGGTGATGGTATCGAAGCTATGGATAACATTATGACTGTAAAACCGGATATAATTTTAATGGACATTAGAATGCCCAGAATGGATGGAGTATTGGCTACAAAAGAAATCAAAAAACTTTTTCCAAATATAAAAATTATAATCTTAACAACATTTGATGACGACGAATTCATTTTTAGTGCTTTAAAATATGGTGCATCTGGCTATTTATTAAAAGGAGTTTCAACCGACGAGTTATATCAAGCCATTCAGACAGTGTATAAAGGTGGAGCTATGATTAATCCTAATATAGCTAGTAAGGTATTTCAATTGTTCTCGCAGATGGCACAGACCAATTTTTCTATTACTGTGAAGGAAGAGAATATTGAAAATATATCACTGACAGAATGGAAAATTATTCAGCAAGTGGCATTTGGAGAATCAAATAAGGAAATTGCCAGTAATCTTTTTTTATCCGAGGGAACAGTGCGCAATTACCTTTCTATCATTCTTTCAAAACTAAATTTGAGAGATAGGACACAGTTAGCCATATGGGCTGTACAAACAGGTGTGACACAAAAGAATTTTTCAAAGGAAATGGATAAATGAAATTAAAGCAATTGTTTCTAGCGATACTGTTTGTGCTAAGTTGCTTGAGTTTATTTCTTATTTGGGAAAACAAGCAGATAAAGATTATTAGGCTGGGTTTTTATTCTGATTCTAGTTGGGGAATTCCTACAGGGAATAACAGCTATGTACTAGATGAGGCTATTAAGAAATTTGAAGAGCTTCATCCAGGGGTTAAAATTGTATATGATTCAGGTATTCCTAAGGAGGAGTATTCTAATTGGATTTCAAGTCAAATTTTAAAAGGTTCTGAACCGGATGTATTTCTATTATCAAGCGACCAATTATCTTTATTTGCATCAAAAGGTATTTTAAAAAAACTAAATTCCTATCTGTCTCAAGAAGATGCCTCTAATTTCTATGATGTATCTTTGCAGGCAGCAAAATACGGAGATGATTTATACGGTCTTCCATATGAAAGCAATCCCATGTTGATGTGTGTAAATCAAGATTTACTTTTAAGAGAGGGCATTGAAATTCCTGAAGTAGGGTGGACGCAGAAAGATCTCTATGAGATTAGTAAAAAAGTTACAAAAGATACCGATGGAGATGGAATCGTTGATCAATTTGGGATAACAGGATATAGTTGGAAAGAATCTCTAGCGGCCTTTGGTGTTACTATTTCTGAGAGTGGTATTCCTCGTATAGATTCGTCAGAAATGAAGGATGCTTTATCCTATATAAGGGGATTGAATCAATTAAACGGACGTTACAAAGTAACCTATAAAGATTTTGATGAAGGGCATGTGGCCTTTTATCCAATGAGTTTGGCACAATATCGAACATATAAACCTTTTCCTTATCATGTGGCCAAATATACAAATTTTAACTGGACATGTATTTCATTGCCAACTACTAAGGAAGACATTCGTTCTACTGTAACAGATACTTCCTTATACGTGGTTTCTTCGCGTTCTCGCAATTCAAACCTTGCCGTATCGTTTATAGAATTTTTAACAATTAATCGTGAAATTCAACAAAATTTATTTAATAAGGGTCAAGGAAGCTCAGTATTACCAGAGGTAGTAACTAGTTTGAAGAGTGAAGAGTTGATGAAGAAAGGAATGATTGGTCAGAATGCCTTAACGACTACTTCACTGGATTATATAATGAAAAATTCAATTACAACTATTTCAAAAGGAATAGATTCAAAATCATTGGTTGGAATAGAAGAAAGATTAGAAGCATTATCTATGGATGAAAATAACACGGATATTGAAGGTAGTCTTATTAAGTTACAAAAAGAACTAGATATAGGAACCCTTAAATAGATATCAAGATTATTATTTCTTAAATAATACGAACATGGCAGATGTCTTTATTGACATTTGTCATTTTTTTATTGACATTTATCAATAAACTTTTGTGACATTTAACAATTATAAAGTGAAGATAAGGATGATAGAATAAAATCAATAAAAGGAGGGAAATATGAAGTATTTGATATTAGTCAGTCATGGAGGGCTCGCAGAGGGATTGAAATCATCTCTTTCTATGTTTGCTTCGGATAAGGTAGATGATGTCATAGCGATTGGCTTAAAAGATGGAGAAAGTCTTGCAGGTTTTTCTGTAGAGGTCAAGAATGTTATTGCATCTCTGGATGAAAATGATTCGGTTCTTGTTTTAGCAGATATTGTTGGGGGAAGTCCTTTAACAACTGTTGCAACAGTATTAGAAGAATTTGGAAAATTAGAGAATGCAACTATTTTGGGAGGTATGAACTTAACAATGGCACTTACAGCAGTGGTGATGAAAGACATTCTGACTGGAAGTGAACTTGTTTCTACGATATTAAACGAATCATCATCGGCTCTACAAGAATTTGAAGTCGGATCAGATGATAATCTTAATGAAGAAGACGATATTTAGTTATATAAGGAAAGGGATAAAAAATTATGGTAGTAACATTTGTACGAATTGACGATAGAATGATTCATGGACAAACAGTCACTAGATGGGCAAAAGAACATCCATGTGATGGATTAATTGCAGTAAATGACGCTGCTGCATCTAATAAGGTTTTAATTCAGGCATATAAAGGTGCGTCAGATAAAAAAACATTTGTTTGGACAAAGGAAGCGTTTAAAGAAAAATCATCTAAAGTAACAGAATCGGATAGTAGATATTTTTTGATTACTAAAAATCCAATTGATATGAAAGAAATTTTAGTAGACCAGGGCTTTATTCCAGGAGATGTTAAAGAAATTATTGTAGGACCTGCTAACGATAGACCAGGTGCTATCAAGTTGGGAAATAATCAATCAATTACTCAAGAGGAAGCAGTTGCACTAGAAGCAATTGAAAAAGCAGGATATAAAGTTAGATTCCAATTATTACCAGATGTATCTATTGGCTATTGGAGTGATTTTAAATCAAAATTTGGATTTTAATAATGAAATAAGGAGACAAAATGATGGAAATTTCTTGGATTCAAGCAGCTCTTTTAGGATTGTTTGCAAGTTTAGCATCGATGCCAGGTATGGGGGGATCCAGTATTGGTAACTATACTTTGGGGCGTCCATTAGTTGGTGGTTTAATTGTAGGTTTAATATTAGGAGATATAACAACAGGGGTAATCGTTGGTGTGGCTTTACAGGTATTATATATTGCCTTAGTGACACCTGGTGGAACTGTATCGGCCGATGTACGGGCAATTTCTTATATCGGAATTCCGTTATCTATCCTATTTGTTCATGCAAATAATATTTCAGGTGAAGTGGCGATTGCAGCAGCAGCAGCGCCAATTGGAGCCGCGGTTGGAACAATTGGAACTGTTTTATTCTATGGTACAGCTACTATGAACTTGCTTTGGCAACACATTGGATGGAAAGCTGTAGAGAAAGGTGATTTTAAGAAGTTATATGCTGTTGATTGGGTATATCCTTGGATTTCACATTTTATCTTTTCTTTCTTACCAACAATGATTATTACAAAATTTGGACCAGATATGGTTGATCTTATGAAAGTATATCTTCCGATGGATGGTTTTGTAATGAAGTCTCTATTTACTGTAGGAGCACTCCTTCCATGTGTGGGTATTGCAATACTTTTGAAACAAATTGTTACAAAAACAACAGACTTTATTCCTTTCTTTGTCGGGTTCACGTTAGCAAAATCTTTAGGCTTGAACTTAGTAGCAAGTGGTGTTGTGTCATTAATTTTTGCAGTAATTTATTATGAATTAGAAGTTATTAAATCTGCCCGTACGACAGCAGTTGTCAGTGATATGGGATTTGATGAAGAGGAGGATATTTAGAATGAGTCGAAAAAAAATATCAAGAAAAACATTGACAAAATCATTTCACCACTGGTTCTATGGACATCTGACATGTTTTTCTCAAGAACATATGCAAACTTTTGGATATTTAACTTCTATGCTTCCAATTGTAGAAGAAATGTATGATACTAAGGAAGAACAAAAAGAAGCTATGCAAACATACACAGCATTCTTTAATACTGAGCCGCAGTTGGGTTCTCTAGTAGTTGGGATAACAGCTGGTTTGGAAGAAGCGCGTGCAAATGGAGATGCCGTAGATAGTGAGACCATCAATGGAATGCGAGCCGGTCTAATGGGGCCTATTGCAGGTATTGGAGATTCACTTATTGTAGGAACATTAATTCCTGTTCTTTTGGGGATAGCTCTAGGTCTTTCTAAAGGAGGAAATATTTCTGGTGCAATATTCTATATTATTGCATGGAATCTATTAGTCTATCTTGGAATGCGTTTTGCTTATTTTAAAGGATATGAACTTGGAGATAAAGCAGTAGAATTTTTAGTAGGTCCTAAAGGTCAGGCGCTAAGAAAATCAATTAGTGTTGTTGGTGGTATGGTCATAGGAGCTGTTGCAGCAACTTGGGTATCTGTCACTACGGCGCTAGAGCTGAAAAATGGAGATGGAGAAACATTTTTAAACTTACAAGAAAAGATTGATGGTGTTTATCCAGGTCTTTTAACAGCAGGTTTTATTGTTCTATGTTGGTGGCTGATGGCTAAAAAGAAAGTTTCTCCAAATTGGGTGATGCTATTATTGGTAGTTATTGCACTTGTAGGAGTAGCCTTAGGATTTTTCAATCCAGGATTGAAATATTAATAGTATGTAAAAAAGCAACGGTTTATAATCGTTGTTTTTTATATATGCGTAATATAAGGATTTAGAGTTTCGGTATTTTTTATAAAAGAATTAACGAAAATACTAATTCCATAAATCATGTTGGTTAAAATTCTACAATATTAAAGTGCAAAATTAGGATAAAGAAATTTATCTATTCATCCTCAGAAAGTCAGACTTTTTTCTTGACTATTTCTGACCAAGTGATACAATAGAATCATGAATTAGCACTCAGATATAAAGAGTGCTAATAATATGTAGTTCATCATGGAGGAAAACAGATGTTGAAACCATTAGGAGACCGTGTGGTCTTAAAAGTAGAAGAAAAAGAACAAACTGTTGGAGGCTTTGTCCTTGCAGGCTCAGCCCAAGAAAAAACAAAAACAGCCAAAGTTGTAGCTATTGGACAAGGTGTTCGTACCTTGAACGGTGACTTGGTTGCTCCAAGTGTTAAAGCTGGAGACCGTGTCTTAGTTGAAGCCCACGCAGGTCTTGATGTCAAAGATGGCGATGAAAAGTACATCATCGTAGGCGAAGCTAACATCTTGGCTATCATTGAAGAATAGAAGGAGAAAGTAAGTATGTCAAAAGAAATTAAATTTTCATCAGATGCCCGTTCAGCTATGGTCCGTGGTGTCGATATCCTTGCAGACACTGTTAAAGTAACCTTGGGACCAAAAGGTCGTAATGTCGTTCTTGAAAAATCATTCGGTTCACCACTCATCACAAATGACGGTGTAACTATTGCCAAAGAAATCGAATTGGAAGACCAGTTTGAAAATATGGGTGCCAAATTGGTATCAGAAGTAGCTTCAAAAACCAATGATATCGCAGGTGACGGAACGACAACTGCAACTGTCTTGACCCAAGCAATCGTCCGTGAAGGCATCAAAAACGTCACTGCAGGTGCCAATCCAATCGGCATTCGTCGTGGGATTGAAACAGCAGTTACCGCAGCAGTAGAAGCCTTGAAAAACAACGCCATCCCTGTTGCCAACAAAGAAGCTATCGCTCAGGTTGCCGCCGTCTCTTCTCGTTCCGAAAAAGTAGGCGAATACATTTCTGAAGCCATGGAAAAAGTTGGTAAAGACGGAGTCATCACTATCGAAGAGTCACGTGGTATGGAAACGGAACTTGAAGTTGTGGAAGGAATGCAGTTCGATCGTGGTTATCTTTCACAGTACATGGTGACAGATAGCGAAAAAATGGTGGCTGACCTTGAAAATCCCTACATTTTAATTACAGACAAGAAGATTTCCAATATCCAAGAAATTTTGCCACTCCTCGAAAGTATTCTCCAAAGCAATCGTCCCCTCTTGATTATTGCGGATGATGTGGATGGCGAGGCTCTTCCAACTCTTGTTTTGAACAAGATTCGTGGAACCTTCAATGTGGTAGCAGTCAAGGCACCTGGTTTTGGTGACCGTCGCAAAGCCATGCTTGAAGACATTGCCATCTTAACAGGCGGAACAGTTATCACAGAAGACCTTGGTCTTGAGTTGAAAGATGCGACAATTGAAGCTCTTGGTCAAGCAGCGAGAGTAACTGTGGACAAAGATAGCACTGTTATCGTAGAAGGGGCTGGTAATCCTGAAGCCATTTCTCACCGTGTTGCAGTTATCAAGTCTCAAATCGAAACTACAACTTCTGAATTTGACCGTGAAAAATTGCAAGAACGCTTGGCCAAATTGTCAGGTGGTGTAGCGGTTATTAAGGTCGGTGCTGCAACTGAAACTGAGTTGAAAGAAATGAAACTCCGCATTGAAGATGCCCTTAACGCTACTCGTGCAGCTGTTGAAGAAGGAATCGTTGCTGGTGGTGGGACAGCTCTTGTAAATGTCATTCCAGCCGTGGCTAATTTGGAATTGACAGGAGACGAAGCAACAGGACGCAATATTGTTCTCCGTGCCTTGGAAGAACCTGTTCGTCAGATCGCCCACAATGCAGGATTTGAAGGCTCTATCGTCATCGATCGTTTGAAGAATGCTGAGCTTGGTACAGGCTTCAACGCAGCAATTGGCGAGTGGGTCAACATGATTGAAGAGGGAATCATCGACCCAGTTAAAGTGAGCCGTTCAGCCTTACAAAATGCAGCATCTGTAGCCAGCTTGATTTTGACTACAGAAGCAGTCGTAGCCAATAAACCAGAACCAGCAGCTCCGGCTCCAGCAATGGATCCAAGCATGATGGGCGGCATGATGTAAGCTTTCTATAGAAAACAACTTATAAAAAACACAAAAGGAGGGAATAACTATTCCTTCTTTTTATGCTATTCACTTCTAAATTGATTTGAGCTCTCCTAACTTATATGATAAAATAAGACTAGAAAAAGGAGAAAAACATGATCGATGTAGAAGAAATTCTGAGCAAGATGAACCCCAATCAGAAGATTAATTATGACCGTGTCATGCAGAAAATGGTACAAGTATGGGAGAAAAATGAGCAGCGGCCAACCATTCTCATGCATGTTTGCTGTGCCCCTTGTAGTACCTATACCCTAGAATATTTGACCAAGTATGCAGATGTGACCATCTATTTTGCCAATTCTAATATCCATCCCAAGGCAGAATACCATAAGCGTGCCTATGTTACCAAGAAATTTGTCAGTGATTTCAATGAGCGGACAGGAAATACGGTCCAGTACCTAGAAGCTCCCTACGAACCAAATGAATACCGAAAATTGGTTAGAGGATTGGAGGAAGAGCCTGAAGGAGGCGATCGTTGCAAGGTTTGCATTGACTACCGACTGGATAAGACAGCGCAAGTGGCTATGGACTTGGGTTTTGACTACTTTGGCTCAGCCTTGACCATCAGTCCTCATAAGAATTCTCAAACCATTAACAGCATCGGAATTGATGTGCAAAAAATTTACACAACACACTATCTTCCAAGTGATTTCAAGAAAAATCAAGGCTACAAACGTTCAGTAGAGATGTGTGAAGAGTATGACATCTACCGTCAATGTTATTGTGGATGCGTCTATGCGGCTCAAGCCCAGAATATTGACCTGGTTCAAGTTAAGAAGGACGCTACAGCGTTCTTGCTGGATAAGGATGTTGAAAAAGACTATTCCCACATCAAATTTACTGTTACAAAATTGGATATATAAGGATAAGCCCAGCTGCAAAGCTGGGTTTCTATACTCTTCGAAAATCAAATGCAAACCGCATCAACGTCGCCTTGCCGTATATATATGTGACTGACTTCNNAGCAACCTGCGGCTAGTTTTCTAGTTTGCTCTTTGATTTTCATTGAGTATTAAAATAAAAAACCAGGGATTTCACCCTAGTTTGACAACTTTACCGATTCTTTAGTTCTACATAGCGCTTGTACCAAATGTTTACATAGGCTTCTGAGAAAGGACCACGTCCATTGTTAATCCAATCAACAAGAATTTTGACATGTTCTTTTAAAATATAGTCCAAATCATCAGAATAATTCATTTTGCGTTTGTGACGCTCATACTCCTCAACGTCCAAGAGACGTTTTTCCCCATCTGTAAAAATTTTAACATCCAAATCGTAATCAATATACTTCAGTGCTTCTTCATCCAGATAGTAGGGGCTGGCCATATTGCAATAGTAGGAAGTTCCATTATCACGAATCATGGCAATGATATTAAACCAATATTTCTTATGAAAGTAAACAATAGCCGGTTCTCGAGTGACCCAACGACGACCATCACTTTCGGTAACAAGTGTATGATCGTTGACACCAATAATGGCGTTTTCTGTTGTTTTTAGTACCATGGTGTCCCGCCAAGTTCGGTGGAGACTCCCATCATGCTTATAACTTTGAATTGTAATAAAGTCGCCTTCTTTTGGAAGCTTCATAACTAACCAACTTTCTACAATTTATAAGTTTATCATTTACTATTGTACCATAAAATTACCTAAAATCTGTGAATTTTACATGAAAATATTAAAGATATTCTCTGAGAGCGCTTGCTATATCCGAAAAATCGTAGCCTTTTCGTGCTAAAACTTGGGTTAAACGCTGTTTAAGTTCGTATCCTTCATATTTTCGGGCATACTTGGCATATTGCTTATCAAGTTCCTTGAAGATGAGTTCCTGAGTCGTTTCTTCGTCGACTTGACTATCCAACTGGTCAAAGGCAATTTTAGCATCAGAGTAGGAAAACCCCTTGTTGGTCAAGTTCTGTATAATCTTATCTTGCAAGGCACGAGCTGGAAGTTTTCCTTCATATTTTTTCAACAGTTTATTAGCTACACGTTGAGCAACTTCCGAAAAATCAAATTCTTTCAAGTTCTCTTCTATAGTAGATTTTGAAATCCCTTTTTGAGCTAGTTTCTGAGTCAGTACATAAGGCCCCTTGTCTCCTGAAAGTTGATTGGCATTGATGATAGCATAAGCGTACTGGCCATCATTAGTCCACTTCTCTTCTTTAAGAGCAGCAATGATTTGAGAAACTATTTTTGCATCAATATCGTATTTTTTTAGATATTCTCTGACCTCTTTTTCAGTACGTGCTTTAAATGATAAATGGTAGAGAGCCAGATTCTTACCATAAGAAAATTGAGCAAAGTCCTGAATCTCTTTCAATTCCTCTTCGCTTATCACCTTATCTCTCGATAACATAAAACGAACAATTGTATCTTCGGTGATATAGCATTTGTCGCCATTATCAAGCTCCATCAGATAGAGTCTTTTTTTCTTTTCAAGTTTTGTGATTTTCATAGTTCCCTTTCATCTAAATGCTTCGAAAGCTGCAACGAGTCGGAGTTTATCCATATCTACATATTCTCTTCCGTAATAGTCGAGAAATAATTCAGCATACGTAGCATCTTGTAGGTTGTAATGAAGGGACCAAATTGCCCAAAAGAGGTCGATATGTCGGTCACTAAAACCAGCCAATCCCAAGTCAATAAAGCAAGAAAAATGCGAGGCATCCTTCAAGATGAAATTTGGTAGGCAGGCATCTCCATGAATAAAAGCATCAGCTTTGAGAAGGTGACCTTTCTCCTGTATCAGTTGATAAGCTTCTTCGCGACTGTGAATATGAAATTGGGGCAGAAGAGTTTTGTTATAGAAAGCTCCCTCCTGATAGTTTTTTAAAGCCTTTTCTTTATAAAGTTTCAGATGATGTTCTGACGGAAAAGCTTGTGGTTCAAGACTGTGAAGCTTATTTAATGCTTGTGCCATAGTTTGACAGAGCTTTTCGGGTTGATTTAAAAAAGCGAGAGCGTTTCTACCAATCGCTTCTTTGGTCAGAAGGAAGTCCTTTTTTGCTGATAAATAGGTAATCACTGGAGTTCCCAATCCTTCAGTTTCGAACCAACTTGCAATCTTAGCTTCTTGAGCTAATCTGCCTTTTTGATCTATTTTTAAATAGTAACCTGAATCTATATATAGGACAGTTGCACTTGAATGAGAAGAACTATCAGAGAGATTAGCTCCCTTGAGATAGCTTCGTAATTGTTCAGGGAAATCTAGTATACTAAAGCGAGGTGTTTTTGAATTCATGCTTTTATTGTAACATATTCTTAAATATCTTAGAAACTCCATGGTATAATAGACCTATGAATCTAAAAATAAAACAAAAAATACCATTAAAAATCAAGCGCATGGGAATTAATGGTGAGGGAATCGGCTTTTATCAAAAAACGTTGGTCTTTGTACCTGGAGCTCTCAAAGGAGAAGATATCTATTGTCAGATTACTTCTATTAAACGCAACTTTGTTGAAGCAAAATTACTAAAAGTTAATAAGAAGTCTAAATTTCGAGTTGTGCCGGCTTGTACTATTTATAATGAATGCGGAGGATGCCAAATCATGCACCTGCATTATGATAAGCAGCTAGAGTTCAAGACAGACCTACTTCATCAAGCGCTGAAAAAATTTGCTCCTGCAGGATATGAAAACTATGAAATCCGTCCAACTATTGGAATGCAGGAACCAAAGTACTACCGTGCTAAGTTACAATTTCAGACTCGAAAATTTAAAAATCAGGTCAAAGCGGGCTTATATGCACAAAACTCTCATTATTTAGTAGAGTTGAAAGACTGCCTGGTACAAGACAAGGAAACCCAAGTGATTGCGAATCGCCTAGCAGAATTACTTACTTATCACCAGATTCCAATCACCGATGAGAGAAAAGTTCTAGGTGTTAGGACTATTATGGTCCGACGAGCAAGAAAGACTGGACAGGTTCAGATTATTATTGTTACAAACCGTCAGCTTAATTTAACCCAACTAGTAAAAGACTTAGTTAAAGATTTTCCAGAAGTTGTGACAGTAGCTGTGAATACAAATACAGCTAAAACCAGTGAGATTTATGGTGAAAAGACAGAGATTATCTGGGGAGAAAAGAGTATTCAAGAAGGTGTACTCGATTATGAGTTTTCACTATCTCCTCGTGCTTTCTATCAACTAAATCCTGAACAAACAGAAGTTCTCTATAGCGAAGCGGTAAAAGCGCTGAATGTTACTAAAGAAGACCATTTGATTGATGCTTATTGTGGAGTTGGAACGATTGGATTTGCCTTCGCAAAGAAAGTTAAAACACTAAGAGGTATGGATATTATTCCAGAAGCTATTGAAGATGCTAAGCGAAATGCTAAAAGAATGGGATTTGACAACACACATTATGAAGCTGGAACGGCAGAAGAGATTATTCCTCGTTGGTACAAGGACGGATACCGAGCAGATGCTTTGATTGTGGATCCACCACGTACAGGTCTGGATGATAAGTTATTATATACAATTCTTACCTATGTCCCAGAAAAAATGGTCTATATTTCTTGCAATGTTTCGACTTTGGCACGTGATTTAGTGCGCTTAGTAGAAGTCTATGATCTTCATTATATCCAGTCGGTCGATATGTTCCCACATACAGCTCGAACTGAAGCTGTTGTAAAATTAGTAAAAAAAGTTTAAAAAAGGTGTTGACAAAGTTTGAAAAGACTGTATAATAGTAAGAGTTGAAAATAACAACTCTGGTCCGTTGGTCAAGGGGTTAAGACACCGCCTTTTCACGGCGGTAACACGGGTTCGAATCCCGTACGGACTATGGTATGTTGCAGTTGGAAACACTTGATGAAAAAAGTTTTAAAAAAGTTTCAAAAAAGTGTTGACAAGCGAAAGCGACTGTGATATACTAATATAGTTGTCGCTTGAGAGAAGCGAGTGACAAAGACCTTTGAAAACTGAACAAGACGAACCAATGTGCAGGGCACTACAACATAAGGTTGTAGTACTGAACAATGAAAAAACAATAAATCTGTCAGTGACAGAAATGAGTGAGAACTCAAACTTTTAATGAGAGTTTGATCCTGGCTCAGGACGAACGCTGGCGGCGTGCCTAATACATGCAAGTAGAACGCTGAAGGAGGAGCTTGCTTCTCCGGATGAGTTGCGAACGGGTGAGTAACGCGTAGGTAACCTGCCTGGTAGCGGGGGATAACTATTGGAAACGATAGCTAATACCGCATAACAGTAGATGTTGCATGACATTTGCTTAAAAGGTGCAATTGCA
>NZ_VMMU01000025.1:0-47563 GCF_013277385.1 Streptococcus sp. 544 | reverse complement strand
TCGATCCCGTTAACTCCCATTTTAGCGGGTGTAGTTTAGTGGTAAAACTACAGCCTTCCAAGCTGTTGTCGCGAGTTCGATTCTCGTCACCCGCTTTGAACTTTGTTTAAATTACCAAGTTTTTTAACTTGGGCGCGTAGCTCAGGTGGTTAGAGCGCACGCCTGATAAGCGTGAGGTCGGTGGTTCGAGTCCACTCGTGCCCATAGTGTTTAGTCCATTACTAGAGAATTGAAATATTGTCTTTTCACTTCACTAAGAGGACACGGGTTTGTTCCCGTATAAACTATTTTGGAGGATTACCCAAGTCCGGCTGAAGGGAACGGTCTTGAAAACCGTCAGGCGTGTAAAAGCGTGCGTGGGTTCGAATCCCACATCCTCCTTTTTTATTAACGCGGGATGGAGCAGTTCGGTAGCTCGTCGGGCTCATAACCCGAAGGTCGTAGGTTCAAATCCTGCTCCCGCAATAAGGCTCGGTAGCTCAGTTGGTAGAGCAATGGATTGAAGCTCCATGTGTCGGCGGTTCGATTCCGTCTCGCGCCATTTATATATTTTGGAAGGGTAGCGAAGAGGCTAAACGCGGCGGACTGTAAATCCGCTCCTTCGGGTTCGGGGGTTCGAATCCCTCCCCTTCCATTTTACGGGCATAGTTTAAAGGTAGAACTAAGGTCTCCAAAACCTTCAGTGTGGGTTCAATTCCTACTGCCCGTGTTAATAGAATTATGGCGGGTGTGGTGAAGTGGTTAACACACCAGATTGTGGCTCTGGCATGCGTGGGTTCGATCCCCATCACTCGCCTATTTTATATTATTGGGGTATAGCCAAGCGGTAAGGCAAGGGACTTTGACTCCCTCATGCGTTGGTTCGAATCCAGCTACCCCAGTTACTATTTGCCGGCGTGGCGGAATTGGCAGACGCGCTGGACTCAAAATCCAGTGTCCGCAAGGACGTGCCGGTTCGACCCCGGCCGCCGGTATAGTAATAAAGACAAGGTTTTCGGACCTTGTCTTTTTTTTCTCTGTTTTTTGAGTTACCAATTTTTTCCATTTTAAAATAAATCGTCAAGTTTATTAGCCAATGTTTTCTGTTTGCTAGGGTACAAATGAGAATAAGTATCAATTGTTGTTGTAATAGATGCGTGTCCTAATCTTTCTTTGACAATAAGGTAATCTTCTCCTTGATTTATTAGTAATGATGCATGAGAGTGTCTCAAATCATGAATTCTTATTTTCTTTAAATCTTTATCCCTTTCTAGTATTTGCTTAAACTTTTTATCAATCATATTTTTTGTAATTGTTATTGGTGTACTCTGTATTATTTGTAGTTCGTCTGTATTTTTCGTAAATTCCTCAAGTTTTTCTTTTTGTTTTACTTTCCAATCTTTTAGCATTTCTACTAATTTCTGATTTATTGTAATATTTCTAGTTCCTGAACGTGTTTTTGTTGTATTAATGTAGCTTGTATTATTGACAAAGTATACCGTTTTGGTAACGTAAATCGTATTTGTTAAAAGATTTATATCATTCCAGTTTAATGCGAGGATTTCTCCCATTCTCATCCCAGTAAAGAAAGCAATTACGAAAAACAGGTCATAGCTTATTTCATCATCTCGAATAAGTTCTCTAAATCTCGTGAATTCTTCTATACTCAAAATTTGATATTAGGCTTCCTAATTGGTAATTTTCTCAGATTCTCAACAGGATTTTTATCAATGAGGGATTTTCTTATACCAGTATCAAAAATTTTTTTAAGTAGAATTAGAATTTTATTAATTGTATTATAACTTAATGTTTCCTTTTCATTTTGTTTTTTAGGTTTTGTTTTTAGGTATTCACGAAATTCGAATATATGGTCATACGTTAATTTATTTAAATTTGTATCTTTAAAATAAGGCTTAATATGACGCTCATAATTGTTTCTTTGTGTACTTGTGTAGCTTACTTTTCTGCCATTTTTCAAATCATCTTCTTCAAGTAAGTCGAATAACATATCCGTTGTCACTACAAAGTCAAATTGTTTTTCTTTTAATTCTACAACTCGAATATGTTGTTCTAGTTCTAGGGCTTCCTTTTTAGATTTTAATCCTTTTCGAATGATACGTATTCTTTTTTGTGTGATGGGGTGGAAACCATTAGAAACATCAACAGTCCATTTACCACTTTTAGTTTTACGAATAGTCATTCATTATGCTTCTTTCTGGAGTTCAATTCCTAGTAGTTCTTCAGCGACACTGGCTGGAATTGTACCAATCCGTTTGTTATCGTAGATATTAAAACCACGATTCACTAATAGTAATTTGCCAGTATGGATAATCTTTCTTGCAGTTCCTGGAGCAAATCCAAGTTCGATAAGGTCATCTTTTGTTACAGTTTTAATCATGTGATCTCCTTTTCTAATTAGATTAAGTAAGGGGAGGATTAACTCCCCTTGTCTTATACTTATTTTTGTTTTACATCTACTAAATGGATAGCATCCGCCTTGTAATACATTGTCGTGCTAATCATAGTAGCTTGTAAATTGTCAAATGTAACTGGTACTTGATCCATTGCTTGGGTATAGTCATTATCGACTAAAGCATCTGGATTGTCTACTGAGACTTGGGTTGATTTCTTTTTGAATTGTCCATCCTTGATTGTTACATTGTATTTCCAACCAATGATTTTATCGGTATTAAAACGTCTTTCGCTACCATCTCGGTTTTTGATAATTTCTCCGTTTGCATCAGCTCGGACTTCCGTTTCAAATTTTGGAATGACTTCATCCAATTCAAATTTTGTTCCAATGTTATTAAAATTCCAGTCATTTTGTGAAAGCATTTTTGCCATAGTTAATTTCTCCTTTTGATATTTTCTTTGATTGTAGGGATCAAATCCTCTCTTTTAAAGAGTATTGCCCTTTCTATTAATCCACTTGCTAAATCTGGTGGATATTCCATATTGTTGAGTGCAAGATAGTTAGATTTCTCATACTCATGCAGTAAATTATTGTCGTATAGAAATTTATACGCTTTTAGAATAGCCCCTGAACCTTTATAAGTAAACCATTCTAATTTTTGTTCTAGTTCTGTTTTTGATTTTGAAATAATGATAGAGACAGGTTTTGAGTGACCTAAAAACTTCTCCCAAGTTCTCAAAGGTTTTGAGAAGTGACTATCACTATAGAACCTCACTTTTTCCTTGAGATATCCCTTGGTAAAGTTGAGAAGGTCTATTTCTGAATGCAACCATTCTTGAATGAAGTAGTGAGCTTTTTCTTTCCTAAGTTCTAACTCAGTTCTTATCCAATTTTCTATATACCGCTTGCTGATGCCGAGCTTCTCAGCTCGTTCTAAGCGCTTATCGTAAATTCTAAGTCTTTCATCATCATTGGGTTTTCTTAAATATAAGGTCTGGCCGATTGTTTCATCTCCGTAGGTATTGTAGTAGGTGCTTTTTCCATATAGAAAGCGTTTCTTCTGACAAATCTTTAGAAGCTGATTAGGAGTGAAATAGGGCGTTTCATTAAAATCATCTATTGCAATATCAATTCGTCTTACTGAAAATTGATTGTAATTGTAATTGTAGTAGAGGTTGTTCAGAAACTGTCTTTCGGACAGACTATTTGGATCTAATACCATATCTCTATAGAACTCGAGTGCCTGTCCTGACATGACAAGCATGTAGGACGACTCTTTCGCTCCATAGTAGATACGGATATTCCCATAATGAAGCTGGCTATCATAGTTATAGTATTTAAGGCTCCCCTTATTCTCAACAAATAGGTCAAAGTCAAGAAATAGGATGTCTTCGATTATTTCTCTTGGCGAAAATTCAGTCTTATCAAACTGAATTTGAATCCAGTCAAATACAGAACGTAAATGTTCATTTTTTGCCATAGATTTTGATTCAACTTTTTGCCTAATTTTGCCACCCTTAAAATCTCCGAAACCCTTGGAAATACTGAATTCTTTCGATGGTACACCTAACTTGCAGAGGGTGGTGTTACTACACACCCTATCGGTCAAAAATGGTCCGTCCGCATCTACGCTCATTTTCGGCTTTCTGCCTCATGGCTCAGCCGAAAACTCGCTATTAGCCGGACCTATTTTTTGACCTCTTCTGAACAAACCCTAGTAAGCCGGTTTGCATCGACTCTTCAATATCTTGGATTTTCTTTTTTAGGTTGGTATTCTCAATTTTTATCAGTCGCATTTCTCGCTTAAATTCCTGTTTTAAGGCGCTCAGTTCATCGTAGAGCGCATCTATTACTTGGTTTAGGGATTCATGATCATTATCTGCTATACTCCCAAATACGACTTGTATAGCTCTTTTAGACCTATTTCAAGTTTTAGTTTAGCTAACTTTTGAAATTGTATAAGGTCTTCGTCTGTAAAGTCATAGGCAACAGTATAACTTAATTGATGAGTTCTTTGGTTTCTACTGATAGGAATTTTAATTTTCTTAAATTCCTTGCCACTTATCTCTTTAATCAGTTGAATCCAATTTTTAAGAGTAGAGGTAGAGTTTAGGCCAGAAATTTGATTGACTAACTCTTTATTAGTCATCTTTTTATGAACCCTCCGAAATTTTATTCTGCAACTGAAGAGTTTTCTGTGGTATAATTGTTACATACTATATTTTGATCTTGGAACGAACGGCACATTTGTTTCAAGATTTTTTTATTTTGTTGAATCTTACCTCCTTTATTAAAAATTTTTAAATAGACTATTATTTACATACGCTTTTACCTCCTTTTATGCTATAATATTCTCAATGGAATATTTAATCTTAAAATAAATATTCCTTATGGAATAATTCTATTTTATACTGTTTAGAATATTTTGTCAAGCTAAAATATGCAGAATCGAATATTAAAGAGGATACAATGTTTAATAATAATTCTTTTGGAGATCGTCTTAAAGAACTGAGAAAGAGTAAGAAGTTAACACAGGTACAAGTTTCTGAGATGATTGATGTACAACAAGGTACTTATTCTCGTTGGGAAAACGGAACTTTAGAGCCTAATTTAGAAGCGGTTGTCAAATTAGCAAAATTATTTGATACCACGACAGATTATTTATTAGGAAAAACGATTTATAGTACTCTAGATGTTGTCCCACATCCAATCACTAGAATTGATTTGAAGAAGTTAAAAGAGTTTAATAAAACTGAACTAGATGATCTAAAATTTGCAATTGTCATGAATGGAATTAAAAACTATTCTACTTTACCTAAGTATTTGGATGATCTAGTATCTGAAAATAATTTAGATGAAGAGGAGCAAGAAATATTACAAACTCTCTTTAAAGAGGTTTATGATTATATTAATGCAGATTGATGGTTTATAAGATTAAGTCTCAATAAGTAGAGATTAGTATATTCTTGTTGAATAATTTTGTTTAATGAAGCACTTACATTCATGAATCTGTCATTGGAACAATCTTTAGAGACTGATGATGTGATTTCTCAAGCTTGTAGCTATAGAGGGTTAGGTGAAATCTATTTAGCCTTGGAAGATACGGAATTATCCAATAGACATTTCAAACGAGCTATAGAACTTTTCGAAAGTGTTGAAGAGTTTGAAGGGATAAAGGAAATTGAGGAATTTATTAATGAATGATTTGGCATTTAGATTTTGACATTAGTTTGTTTTTGCTTTGAAACTATGTTAGTCTAAGTTGCTAGTATTTTAAAAAGACAAGGTGTTTTATCCTTGTCTCAGATTGAAGACAAAGTCCTTGGAACACAAGTTTCCAAGGGCTTTTCTTTGTGCAAAATCGTATAATAGAGCTAAGAAGAGTTGTGAGGTATTTCCTATGTTTCACAAAGAAAAACCAGATTATAATCGACGCCAATATGGTTTCTATATGATAGACGAATTAGTCCCAAAGGATCACTTTCTTCGACAAGTGGACTCAGAGGTTGATTTTGACTTTATCTATGATTTGGTAGAAGATACCTATAGTCCAGATAATGGTCGTCCTAGTCTAGATCCTGTCATGTTAGTCAAAACCCCTTTGATTCAATGCTTCTATGGCATTCGCTCCATGCGCCAAACCATTAAAGACATTGAAGTAAATGTGGCTTATCGCTGGTTTTTTGGACTAACCTTAGACGACAAGGTTCCTCATTTTACTACATACGGAAAGAATTACAGCCGTCGTTTTCAAGATAAAGAGCTCATTTCTGAGATTATTTCACAGGTTCTCAATCAAGTTTTGTGTGCTGGTTTAATTGATCGTTATCTTTTGTTTTGAATACCTTTGTATGAATATGACCGGTTGGGACATATCCTCTATTCTCTGATGATGCTCTTAGGACGATAAGGTATGAAGTGTTACCAAAAAGTTACTAAAATTTGAAAAATAAGCCTATTTTGCAAGATTCAAAATTCTTAAAACCCTATTAAATCAAGGTTATAAGATTTAAAAAATGTAGTTATGGAACTCAAAATCCAGTGTCCGCAAGGACGTGCCGGTTCGACCCCGGCCGCCGGTATAGTAAAGAGCTAAGGAACGTAGTTAATCTTCGTTCCTTTTTTATATTATTTTTGCTATAATAATAGTTATTCAAATTTTATTTAGATTATGAAAGTGTAGGGAAGTATGTCTCGTTCTATCGATTTATTAAAACATCGGTATTTGAAAAATATTAAAGAAAACCCTGAATTGTTTGTTGGGATTGAGCTGGAATATCCTGTTGTAAACTTGGAAGGGGATGCTACAGATGTTGAAGTTATAAAAGATTTATTTCATTATTTACTTTCCTCTCTGGATTTCACTGTAGAAAAGGTAGATGATTTTGGCAATCCGATCCAGTTAGTGGATCCGATAAGTCAGGATGCTATTTTATTTGAAGTTTCCTATACAACGATTGAGTTTGCATTTGGTAAGGCTGAAACAATTCAAGAGGTCGAAAATCGTTTTAACAATTATATGGTAGTGATCCAGAAAAAGTTAGCTGAATCAAATCATGCTATCGTTGGCTGCGGTATTCATCCTAACTGGGATAAAAATGAGAATTGTCCAGTGGCTTATCCACGGTATCGCATGCTGATGGACTATTTGAATTTGAGTAGAAATGTGACTAAATCAGACTTGCATCATTTCCCTGAATATGGTGCTTTTATCTGCGGGAGTCAGGTTCAGCTGGATGTTTCAAAATCCAATTACTTACGTGTGATGAATGCTTTTACCCAAATTGAAGCAGTTAAGGCTTATTTATTTGCCAATTCTGAGTTTTCAGGTGCGGATTGGGATACCAAAATTTCAAGGGATATTTTCTGGGAAGAATCGATGCATGGTATCTATCCAGAGAATGTTGGTGTCAATGCTAGCCTCTTTAAAGATGAGGATGATTTTTTTGATTATCTAGATCATTCTGCAATTTTTACTGCGGAACGTGATGAACAAACCTTTTATTTTTATCCGATTCAGGCAAGGGCCTATTTGGCTACACCTGAAATCCAAGCATATGCACTTAATGGGGATGTGGTTCTGATTTATCCTCAAGAGAAGGATTTTGAAACCCATCGTAGTTATCAGTACCAAGACTTAACGACTCGCGGAACAGTTGAGTTTCGTAGTGTGTGTACTCAGCCTTTTGATAGAACTTTTGCTTCTGCAGCTTTTCACTTGGGATTATTAGTTAATTTAGAGAAACTTGAATCTTACTTAGAAATCGCACCTTTCTTTAAAGCATTTGGAAGAAATTATAAGTCTTTAAGGCGACAATTTTCTAAGAAAAAGCTAACATATGAGGAGAAAACTGCGATTATTGAATTTTCCAAAGACTTACTCCTGCTAGCTGAGGAAGGGCTAGTGATGAGAAATAAGCAAGAAACGACTTATTTACAGCCTTTGAAAGAAGAATTGAGCCTATAATTTTTCTTATAAAGGGAGAATTTTCTGAAAAATCATGATATAATGGATGAGACTATAGATAAAGGATAGAGAGTAATGACATTAGTTTATCAATCAACGCGTGATGCCAATAATACAGTAACTGCTAGCCAAGCTATTTTGCAAGGTTTGGCGACGGACGGCGGTTTGTTTACACCGCTTACTTATCCAAAGATAGATTTGGACTTTGACAAATTGAAAGATGCTTCTTACCAGGAAGTTGCTAAGATAGTTTTGTCAGCATTTTTAGATGACTTTACAGCTGAGGAGTTGGACTACTGTATCAACAATGCCTACGATAGCAAGTTTGATACTCCAGCTATCGCGCCTTTGGTGAAATTAGACGGCCAATACAACTTGGAACTGTTCCATGGTTCAACGATTGCCTTTAAGGATATGGCCTTGTCTATTTTGCCATACTTTATGACGACTGCTGCTAAGAAACATGGTTTGGAGAACAAGATTGTTATCTTGACAGCGACATCTGGTGATACTGGAAAAGCTGCTATGGCGGGATTTGCGGATGTACCTGGTACTGAGATTATCGTCTTTTATCCAAAGGATGGTGTCAGTAAGGTACAAGAGTTGCAAATGACCACTCAGACTGGCGACAATACTCATGTTATTGCTATTGATGGTAACTTTGACGATGCGCAAACAAATGTGAAGCACATGTTTAACGACGTGGCTCTTCGTGAAAGATTAGCGGCCAACAAGTTGCAATTTTCATCTGCTAACTCTATGAACATTGGTCGTTTGGTGCCACAGATTGTCTACTATGTGTATGCTTACGCTCAGTTGGTCAAGACTGGTGAGATTGTGGCTGGTGATAAGGTCAATTTCACAGTACCAACAGGAAACTTTGGAAATATTTTGGCTGCCTTTTATGCCAAACAAATCGGTCTCCCAGTTGGTAAATTGATCTGTGCTTCAAATGACAACAATGTTTTGACAGACTTCTTTAAAACTCGTGTCTATGATAAGAAACGTGAGTTTAAAGTAACAACTAGTCCATCTATGGATATTTTGGTATCTTCAAACTTGGAGCGCTTGATTTTCCATCTTTTAGGAAATGATGCGGTTAAGACAGCTGAACTTATGAATGCCTTGAACACGCAAGGACAATATGAGTTGACAGACTTTGATGCAGAGATTCTTGACCTCTTTGCAGCTGAATATGCGACTGAGGAAGAAACAGCGGCAGAAATCAAGCGAGTTTATGAGTCAGATTCTTATATCGAGGATCCACATACGGCGGTTGCCTCTGCAGTTTATAAGAAATACCAAACGGCTACTGGCGATGCGACTAAGACAGTGATTGCATCAACAGCTAGTCCATACAAGTTCCCAGTAGTTGCAGTAGAAGCTGTAACAGGGAAAGTTGGCTTGACTGACTTTGAAGCCTTGGCTCAATTACATGAAATCTCAGGAGTGGCTGTGCCACCTGCAGTTGATGGGCTTGAAACAGCTCCTGTTCGTCATAAGACAACAGTGGCAGCTACTGATATGCAAGCAGCAGTTGAGGATTATCTAGGACTTTAAGACAGAGGGAGTAAACTCGGTTGGGAAACCAACTGAGTTTCTTTTCATAAGGAGGAAGGATTGTTTAAGAAAAATAAAGACATTCTTAATATTGCCTTACCAGCTATGGGCGAAAACTTTTTGCAGATGCTCATGGGGATGGTGGATAGTTACTTGGTAGCCCACTTGGGTTTGATAGCTATTTCGGGTGTATCAGTAGCTGGCAATATTATCACGATTTATCAGGCGATTTTCATCGCTCTGGGAGCTGCTATTTCCAGTGTTATTTCAAAGAGTTTAGGGGAGAAGAATCAGTCTAAGCTAGCCTACCATGTGACTGAGGCGTTGAAGATTACCTTACTATTAAGTTTCCTTTTAGGATTTTTGTCCATTTTCGCTGGGCAAGAGATGTTAGGACTTTTGGGAACTGAACAGACTGTGGCCGAAAGTGGAGGACTCTATCTATCTTTGGTAGGTGGTTCGATTGTTCTCTTAGGTTTGATGACGAGTCTGGGAGCCTTGATTCGTGCAACGCATAATCCACGTCTGCCCCTCTATGTGAGTCTTTTATCCAATGCTTTGAATATTCTTTTTTCAAGTCTAGCTATTTTTGTTCTGGATATGGGGATAGCTGGTGTTGCTTGGGGGACTATTCTGTCTCGTTTGGTTGGTCTTGTGATTTTGTGGTCACAATTAAAACTGCCTTATGCGAAGCCAACTTTTGGTTTAGATAAGGAACTGTTGACCTTGGCTTTACCAGCAGCTGGAGAACGTCTCATGATGCGGGCTGGAGATGTCGTGATCATTGCCTTGGTTGTTTCTTTTGGGACGGAGGCAGTGGCTGGAAATGCAATCGGAGAAGTTTTGACCCAGTTTAACTATATGCCTGTCTTTGGCGTAGCTACGGCAACGGTCATGCTGGTGGCCCGAGCAGTTGGAGAGAATAATTGGAAAAGAGTCGCTAGTTTGAGCAAACAAACCTTTTGGCTTTCTCTGATTCTCATGTTGCCTTTGACCTTTAGTATCTATGCCTTGGGTGTACCATTAACTCATCTCTATACGACTGATCCTCTAGCGGTGGAGGCCAGTGTTCTAGTAACACTTTTTTCACTACTTGGAACCCCTATGACGACAGGAACAGTCATCTATACGGCAGTCTGGCAGGGTTTGGGCAATGCTCGGCTTCCCTTTTATGCGACAAGTATAGGAATGTGGTGTATCCGCATTGGAACAGGATATCTGATGGGAATTGTGCTTGGTTGGGGCTTGCCCGGTATTTGGGCCGGAACTCTTTTGGATAATGGTTTTCGTTGGTTATTTCTACGTTACCGTTACCAGCGTTATATGAGCTTGAAAGGATAGGAAATGCAAAAAACAGCTTTTATTTGGGATTTAGACGGGACTTTATTGGACTCTTACGAAGCGATTTTGTCAGGGATTGAGGAGACTTTTGCTCAGTTTGCTATTCCTTATGATAAGGAGAAGGTGAGAGAGTTTATCCTCAAGTATTCGGTGCAAGATTTGCTTGTGCGGGTGGCAGAAGAGAGAAAGTTGTATGTGGAAGTGCTAAATCAGGTGCGTGCCCAGAGTTTGGCTGAGAAGAATGCTCAGGTAGTTTTGATGCCAGGTGCGCGTGAGGTGTTGAATTGGGCAGACCAAGTAGGGATTCAGCAATTTGTTTACACTCATAAGGGAGACAATGCTTTTACCATTCTAAGAGACTTGGGGTTGGAATCCTATTTTACGGAGATTATAACCAGTCAGAGTGGCTTTGCGCGCAAGCCAAGTCCAGAAGCAGCTACCTATCTGATAGACAAGTATCAGTTGAATCTTGATAATACTTATTATATAGGAGATCGAACTTTGGATGTGGAATTTGCCCAGAATAGTAGGATTCAAAGTATCAATTTTTTAGAGTCGACTTATGAAGGCAATCACAGGATTCAAGCCTTAGCAGATATTTCCCGTATTTTTGAGGCTGAGCGATAAAAAGATTGTGTCAGTTTTGTGACAGAGACCTAACAAACTATTTCAAGTAATCGAGTTTATTACAAGGAATAGACAGTTCTGTTAAATAGGCCCGAGAGGGCTTTTTTTCTGCATTTTTTGTGTTATCATAGTCAGGTACTCATTTGAAAGGAATTTGAAAGAATGAAGAAAAGAATGTTATTAGCCTCAACAGTAGCCTTGTCATTTGCCCCAGTATTGGCAACACAAGCAGAAGAAGTTCTTTGGACTGCACGTAGTGTTGAGCAAATCCAAAACGATTTGACTAAAACGGACAACAAAACAAGTTATACCGTTCAGTATGGTGATACCTTGAGCACCATTGCAGAGGCCTTGGGTGTAGATGTCACAGTTCTTGCGAATTTGAATAAAATCACGAATATGGACTTGATTTTCCCAGAAACTGTTTTGACAACGACTGTCAATGAAGCAGAAGAAGTAACGGAAGTTGAAATCCAAACTCCTCAAGCAGACTCTAGTGAAGAGGTGATAACTGCGACAGCAGATTTGACAACCAATCAAGTAACCGTAGATGATCAAACTGTTCAAGTTGCAGATCTTTCTCAACCGATTGCAGAAGCTCCAAAAGAAGTAGCATCAAATTCAGAAGTTGCAGAGACAGTGACTGCTGCAGAAGAAGTAGCACCATCTACAGAGACTTTTACCCCAGAGGAGCAAACAACCGAAACAAGTAGTGCAGTTGCAGAAGCAGCTCCTCAGGCAACGACTCCAGCTGAGAAAGATGAAACTCAAGCAAGCCCTCAGGCTGAGTCAACAGTGGAAACAACTACAACTCCAGTAGAAGAAAAAGCAATAGAAACAACTGCAACAAGTTTAGAAGAAGTAAAAGAAGTAGCATCAAGTGAAGCTACACCAGCAGTTTCTACTTATCAACCAGAAGAGAAGAAAACAGTTTCAACAACTTACGCAGCTCCAGCTGCGCCCGATTATGCTGGACTTGCGGTAGTGAAATCTGAAAATGCAGGCCTCCAACCACAAACAGCTGCCTTTAAAGAAGAAATCGCCAACTTGTTTGGCATCACATCCTTTAGTGGTTACCGTCCAGGAGACAGCGGAGATCACGGAAAAGGTTTGGCTATCGACTTTATGGTACCAGAAAGCTCAGAACTAGGGGATAAGATTGCAGAATACGCTATTCAAAATATGGCTAGCCGTGGAATTAGTTACATCATCTGGAAACAACGTTTCTATGCTCCATTCGATAGCAAATATGGACCAGCTAATACTTGGAATCCAATGCCAGACCGTGGTAGTGTGACAGAAAACCACTATGACCATGTTCACGTTTCAATGAATGGATAAACCAGACTTGGTAATATCATTTTGACGAATGAGATCTAGCTTTCGTGATAGGGAGCAAGTCTCGTTCGTTTTTTCTTTGTCAATTTGAATGAAAGTTACCATTTTGTAATGATTGAAGCAACATTCTTGCAATTTATTTTACTTCGTATTATAATTGATTAGTCAACTATTGATAAATCAAGAAAAAGAGGAAAGAAATGTTAGAGATTCAAGATTTACTGTATCAACTCCGCTTGTCTGAGCAAGCGAGTACGCAATTGTTTGAAAAAAGACTTGGTATTAGTTTGACACGGTATCAGATTTTACTGTTTTTACTGGAGAATTCTCCCTGTAATCAAATGGCAGTTCAGGAGCGTTTGCAGATTGATCAGGCTGCCTTGACACGACATTTCAAGATTTTGGAAAAGGAAGGTTTGGTGGAGCGTCATCGCAATCCTGACAATCAGCGAGAAGTGTTGGTAGAGGCTACGAAGTATGCCAAGGAGCAGTTAGTGATGAATCCGCCTCTGCAGCATATCAAGGTTAAGGAAGCGATGGAAAGTATCTTAACAGATTCTGAGAGAACAGATCTCAGCCGTTTATTAAATAAATTGGTTTTAGGTATTGAAAATATAGAAATTTAAGAAGAAATAGATGTCAATTATGACAATCATTTTAGCAACGGTTGTTGCTTTGGAGCATTTTTACATTTTTTATTTGGAAAGTATTGCAACGCAATCAGATGCGACTAGTCGTGTCTTTAACATGGAAAAGGAAGAACTGGCTCGTCGGTCAGTAAGTTCATTGTTTAAAAATCAAGGGATTTATAATGTTCTGCTAGGAGTCTTTCTCCTGTATGGGATTTATTTCTCACAGAATTTAGAAATTGTGACTATTTTTGTTTTATTTGTGATTGGGGCGGCGGCTTATGGCTCTCTCACAGCAGATAAAAAAATTATTTTAAATCAAGGAGGGCCAGCTATTTTGGCCTTGATTAGTATTTTTCTCTTTAAATAAGTTTAAAGATCAATCTTAGTCTCTCTAGTCCTTTTTACTCCAGAATAAGGGAAATATGTTATACTTGTTTTATTGTCGGAAAAAGAGTTTCATGGAATTGGTTGTAAGGAGTTAGAAATGAAAGTATTGGTGACAGGTTTTGAGCCCTTTGGAGGGGAAAAGGTTAATCCAGCTTTAGAGGCCGTTAAAGGTTTACCAGCTGAAATCCATGGCGCTGAGGTCCGTTGGCTAGGAGTGCCAACAGTCTTTCACAAATCGGCCCAAGTGTTGGAAGAAGAGATGAGTCGTTATCAACCTGATTTTGTCCTTTGTATCGGGCAAGCGGGTGGAAGAACTAGCTTGACGCCTGAACGAGTGGCCATTAACCAAGACGATGCACGCATTCCTGATAATGATGGCAATCAACCGATTGACCTTCCCATTCGCCCAGATGGTGCTTCGGCCTACTTTAGTAGTTTGCCGATTAAAGCGATGGTTCAAGCTATAAAAAAAGAGGGATTGCCGGCCTCTGTTTCCAATACGGCAGGTACTTTTGTCTGCAATCATTTGATGTATCAGGCCCTCTATTTGGTAGAAAAGAAATTTCCACATGTTAAGGCAGGTTTTATGCATATTCCTTATATGATGGAACAGGTGGTGAATCGACCGACTACTCCAGCTATGAGTTTAGTGGATATTAGGCGAGGGATAGAAGCGGCAATCGGCGCCATGATAGAACATGGAGATCAGGACCTCAAGTTGGTAGGCGGAGAAACTCATTGATAGAAAAAAGCGGCTTGAGGGGTTACCTTCAAGCTTTTGGACGTTTTCGAGCCAGTACTGCTCGGTAAAAAATCATTTTATTGATTTGAATGTAGGGTAGGAGTGAGAAACTAGCAATTCCAAAGGTAATCCAATTGAGGAAATACCAAGGAAGGAGTTGTAAGTCTAGGACAAAGCGTTGAAACTTGTAGCCTTTCATTAAGAAACGGCTGGTTTTTAGGATTTGTCCTGGTTTGGCTTGTCCTAAGTCTAGGGTGTCACAGAGGAGAAATTCTACCTGCGAATAGGCATAGTATTGTGGAATATAGAGACTATTTCCTACAACCATCAAGAGGATACTTGCTAGAAAGTAAAGACCAAAGGTCATGAGGAAGCGTTCCGTTTCAACTGATGAGAGATCTAGATTTGGAAACTCAGGATGTAGGGTGACGAATTTTTTGGCTAAAAAGCTACTATAAAAGAGGAAGTAAATCCCAAGTAAATTAGGGATACTCCATAAAAAGAGATAGAAACGTTTGAGAAGTAGGGTCAAAAAGGTTTGAGAAAAGAGCTCCTCATCAAAGAGAGCTAGGCTGTTTTTTACAGATGGCTCCGTTTTAGAATCTTTCATGAGTGTCAGTGTTGCATAGACGGAACTGGTCAAAAGAATAGTCCCGATAAAGGAGACTAGTAGAGGAAAGAGGTAGGCTTGAAGTATTTGACCAAGTATGCTGAAAAATGGTTGTTCTAAAACAGTCCCGTGGATCCGAGATAAGGGATTAAGAAAACCAGATAAGATGACCAGCATACTGGGAAGGATATAGAGGAGAAAGAGACGGGGGGTGTCAGCCTGAAAATGTTTTGACTCCTGACGAATTGTTTTTAAATCAATTTTTGGATAGTTCATTCTCTTATTATACCATAGTTCGTGACAGTTCCGGCTTTTTTTGATAAAATCATACAGTATGCCCTTGGGCACAAAGTATGAACTGGGACTGTCTTTCCCAGCTTCGGAGGTAAAAAATGTCAGATTCACCAATCAAATATCGTTTGATTAAGAAAGAAAAACACACGGGAGCTCGTCTGGGGGAAATCATCACTCCCCACGGTACCTTCCCAACACCTATGTTTATGCCAGTTGGAACTCAAGCCACTGTCAAAACTCAGTCGCCTGAAGAATTGAAGGAGATGGGTTCGGGAATTATCCTATCAAACACCTATCATCTCTGGCTTCGCCCTGGAGATGAACTCATCGCACGCGCAGGTGGTCTCCACAAGTTCATGAATTGGGATCAACCAATTTTGACAGATAGTGGTGGTTTTCAGGTTTATTCCTTAGCAGATAGCCGTAATATCACAGAAGAAGGCGTAACTTTTAAAAACCATCTCAATGGTTCTAAGATGTTCCTATCACCAGAAAAAGCCATCTCTATTCAGAATAATTTGGGCTCAGACATCATGATGTCCTTTGACGAATGTCCTCAGTTTTATCAGCCTTATGACTACGTTAAGAAATCAATCGAGCGTACCAGTCGTTGGGCTGAGCGTGGTTTGAAGGCTCACCGTCGTCCACATGACCAAGGTTTGTTTGGGATTGTGCAGGGGGCAGGATTTGAAGACTTGCGTCGCCAATCAGCTCATGACCTTGTCAGCATGGACTTTCCAGGTTACTCTATCGGTGGTTTGGCGGTGGGAGAAACCCACGAAGAGATGAATGCAGTCTTGGACTTTACAACTCAACTGCTGCCTGAAAATAAACCTCGCTATTTGATGGGTGTGGGAGCGCCAGATAGCTTGATTGATGGGGTGATTCGTGGTGTAGATATGTTTGACTGTGTCTTGCCGACTCGTATCGCTCGTAATGGGACTTGTATGACCAGTCAGGGACGTTTGGTTGTCAAAAATGCCCAGTTTGCTGAGGACTTTACGCCACTGGATCCTGAGTGTGATTGCTACACATGTAAGAACTACACACGCGCTTATCTTCGTCACCTGCTCAAGGCTGATGAAACCTTTGGTATCCGCTTGACTAGCTACCACAATCTTTACTTCTTGCTTAACCTGATGAAGCAAGTACGACAAGCCATCATGGATGACAATCTCTTGGAATTCCGTGAGTATTTTGTGGAAAAATATGGCTATAATAAGTCAGGCCGTAATTTCTAAAATGGAATTGATATAAGCTAAAAATCCTAAGTTTTCTCTTGGGATTTTTCTTCTTTTTTTGATAGAATAAAGTGTATAATGAAAGGGAGAATAAACTCGTATGCGCATTAAATGGTTTTCCTTGATTAGGATTACAGGTTTACTACTGGTACTCTTGTATCATTTCTTTCAGACCATCTTTCCTGGAGGATTTTTCGGGGTGGATGTCTTTTTCACATTTTCAGGATTTCTGATTACGGCTCTACTCATCGAAGAATTTTCTAAAAAACATGAGATTGATTTGATAGGATTTTTTAGGAGACGATTTTATCGGATTGTGCCACCTGTGGTTTTGATGGTCTTGGTAACCATGCCCTTTACCTTCCTAGTTCGCCAAGACTATGTTGCTGGAATTGGAGGTCAGATTGCGGGTGTCTTAGGCTTTATGACCAACTTCTACGAACTCCTAACAGGTGGGAGTTATGAATCTCAGTTCATTCCTCATTTGTTTGTTCATAATTGGAGTTTGGCTGTGGAGGTTCATTACTATATTCTATGGGGATTAGCAGTTTGGTTCTTATCCAAACAGGCTAAATCAAATGGTCAGTTGAGGGGAATGGTCTTTCTTTTATCTGCCGCTGCCTTCTTGATTAGCTTCTTCTCCATGTTTATTGGTAGTTTTCTAGTGACCTCTTATTCCTCTGTTTACTTCTCCAGTTTAACTCATGTCTATCCATTCTTTTTGGGAAGTATCCTAGCAACTATCGTAGGCGTGCGTCAGACTACTTCCCTAGTTAAGCAGTTGGATAAAATCTGGGATTTACGAAAGACCCTGTTGATTTTTGCAGGAGGTTTTGGCTTCTTACTCATTTTGACCTTCTTTGTCAAATTCACCTATCTTTTTGCCTATCTTATAGGCTTCTTGCTTGCCAGTCTTGCAGCCCTTGCTATGATTCTGGCGGCGCGTGTCTTACATGAAAAGACTCCTCATGTGCAGGAACCAAAGATGATCAGTTTTTTAGCAGATACTAGCTATGCGGTTTATCTCTTCCATTGGCCTTTCTATATCATATTCTCACAGTTGACATCAAATCTTTTTGCTGTGTTATTAACTTTGATTTGTTCTTATGGATTCGCCAGTCTTTCATTTTATGTATTGGAGCCGTGGATTGCAGGCAAGAACACACCTGTTTTACAAACTCTTCGTCCCCTGCCTTATATTCACACAATTCTTGCGACAAGTACAGGAATCTTGGCCTTCATTGTCCTCTTAGTGACTTTCTTGGCACCACAAGTGGGAGCGTTTGAGACAGACTTAACTGTCAATGGTTTGAAGCAAGCTGCTAGTAATATTGCCCAAACAAAAGTGATGGCAGAACGAGCAGAAGCTGATAGTTTGGGGATTGCTGATGGCACTATGTTAATTGGTGACTCGGTGGCTTTAAGGGCAAATACAGCTTTGCAGACAGCCCTTCCAGGAGCACAGATAAATGCTCAGGTCAGCAGAACAACCAAGAATGCCAATGAAATCATGCTAAACAATAGCCAGAATAAATTTTTACCTAAGATGGTGGTCATTGCGACTGGGGTAAATAATCCTGAAAATTACAAGGAAGACTGGGACAGTATCGTGAAAAATCTTCCTAAGGGCCATCATATGGTTTTGGTGACTCCTTATGAGGGAGATAAGACAAAAGAGACCTATGCCATCGTTGAGAAGGCGGCTGCATATATGAGAGAATTGGCAGAGAAGACTCCTTACGTCACGATAGCAGATTGGAATCAAGCCGCTAAGGAACATCCAGAAATCTGGGCAGGAACAGACCAAGTCCATTTCGGAAGTGACACTAGCACTATTGAAGCAGGAGCTAAATTGTATGCAGATACCATTGCTACAGCCTTGCAAACAGCTCAAGACAAACCAGTCAAATCAAAATAACGTGTATTTAAAAGAAAAGAGTTGGAGAAATCCAGCTCTTTTAAAATATCTCCAGAAAATAGGTCTATACCATTTACAAATGAATCAGAAAGGTTTATAATGTAATTGACATAATAAATATCAAAAGTAATCTTTTAAGGAGGTCATTATTATGCCTAATTACGTTAAAGCGGATCAGTTTTTTTATCCATTTGGCATTCGTCGCGGTGGGTACCTGGAACTTGTTGATGGCAAATTTGGGAAACATGTGGATCAAATTCCTGAAGGAGCAGAGGTTCTTGACTATACTGGTTATAGCATTGCACCAGGTCTTGTGGATACTCATATTCATGGATATGCAGGTGTAGATGTGATGGACAACAACATTGAAGGTACATTGCATACTATGAGTGAAGGACTTCTTAGTACCGGTGTTACCAGTTTCTTGCCCACAACTTTAACAGCCACTTATGAACAATTGCTTGCAGTCACTGAAAATCTTGGAAACCATTATAAAGAAGCAACAGGTGCTAAGATTCGTGGGATTTATTATGAAGGTCCATATTTCACAGAAACTTTTAAGGGGGCACAAAATCCAACTTATATGAGAGACCCGGGTGTTGAGGAGTTTCATTCTTGGCAGGATGCTGCAAAAGGGATGCTAAATAAAATCGCTATTGCACCAGAACGTGATGGGGTGGAAGATTTTGTACGTACTATTACAGGTGAAGGTGTGACAGTTGCACTTGGACACTCAGATGCGACATTTGAACAAGCTAAGAAGGCAGTTGATGCTGGAGCTAGTGTATGGGTACATGCCTATAATGGGATGCGTGGGTTGACTCACCGCGAACTGGGTATGGTTGGAGCCATGTATCAATTACCTCATACCTATGCAGAGTTGATCTGTGATGGCCATCACGTAGATCCAAAAGCCTGCGAAATTCTTATCAAACAAAAAGGGACAGAAAACATTGCCCTTATTACAGACTGTATGACAGCTGGTGGATTGGAAGACGGAGACTACATGTTGGGAGAATTCCCAGTTGTCGTTGCCAATGGAACTGCACGTCTCAAATCGACAGGTAATTTGGCAGGTTCTATCCTCAAACTCAAGGACGGTTTGAAGAATGTGGTTGAATGGGGAATTGCGAATCCACATGAAGCAGTCATGATGGCCAGCCTTAACCCAGCAAAATCTGTTCACATTGATGATGTTTGTGGCCAAATCCGTGAAGGCTATGACGCGGACTTTATCGTACTAGATAAAGATTTGGAATTGGTAGCAACCTACCTAGACGGTGTGAAACGTTATCAAGCATAAGAGAGAAGGCAGAAGTTAGAGACTAGCTTCTGCTTTTTTATGTATGGTGCTTTACTGGTAAACAAAAAAGTTAAAAAAATCACAAAAAATCTTGAACAAGCAAATGAAAAGGTTTACAATTGTATTATAAATAGTACAAATAAAAAAACGGAGGAGTGCTTTATGAAAGCCTATACTTATGTTAAACCAGGACTTGCTTCTTTTGTTGATGTAGACAAACCAGTTATTCGCAAGCCAACAGACGCTATTGTGCGTATCGTAAAAACCACTATTTGTGGAACAGACCTCCATATTATCAAAGGGGATGTTCCTGCTTGCCAAAGTGGTACCATTCTTGGTCACGAAGGGATTGGGATTGTTGAAGAAGTTGGGGAAGGAGTTTCTAACTTCAAAAAAGGCGACAAGGTCTTGATTTCTTGTGTTTGTGCCTGTGGTAAATGCTACTACTGTAAAAAAGGAATTTATGCCCACTGTGAAGACGAAGGGGGTTGGATTTTCGGTCACTTGATTGATGGTATGCAGGCTGAGTATCTACGTGTCCCTCATGCAGATAACACTCTTTACCACACTCCAGAAGACTTGTCAGATGAAGCCTTGGTTATGCTATCAGACATTCTGCCTACTGGATATGAAATTGGTGTCTTAAAAGGGAAAGTGGAACCTGGTTGCAGCGTAGCTATTATTGGTTCAGGACCAGTTGGATTAGCTGCTCTTTTGACAGCTCAATTCTATTCACCAGCTAAATTGATTATGGTAGACTTAGACGATAACCGCTTGGAAACTGCTGTATCATTTGGTGCGACTCACAAGGTTAATTCTTCAGACCCTGAAAAAGCCATTAAAGAAATTTATGATTTGACAGATGGCCGTGGTGTAGATGTCGCTATCGAAGCTGTTGGTATTCCTGCAACATTTGATTTCTGTCAAAAGATTATCGGTGTAGACGGAACAGTTGCCAACTGTGGTGTGCATGGTAAACCAGTCGAATTCGATTTGGACAAACTTTGGATTCGCAACATCAATGTAACAACTGGTTTGGTATCTACAAATACGACTCCACAATTGTTGAAAGCACTTGAAAGTCATAAGATTGAACCAGAAAAATTGGTAACTCACTATTTCAAACTCAGTGAAATTGAAAAAGCCTATGAAGTCTTCAGTAAGGCAGCAGACCACCATGCGATTAAGGTCATTATCGAAAACGACATTTCTGAAGCTTAGGAAATGAAAAATTTTTATCACATAAGCAAATAGAAATTCAGTCATCCATAAGATGGCTGGATTTTTTATCAAAAAATTAAGAAATGAGCATATTTCTTTCCTTGTTTAGCGGAATTGGTTATAATATACGGTACAAAGGAATGAATGAATATGTATCGTGTTATAGAAATGTACGGAGATTTTGAACCCTGGTGGTTCTTAGAAGGTTGGGAAGAAGACATTGTAGCAAGTAGAAAATTTGACCAGTATTAT
Source organism: Streptococcus sp. 544 (assembly GCF_013277385.1). Lineage (NCBI taxonomy): Bacteria > Bacillati > Bacillota > Bacilli > Lactobacillales > Streptococcaceae > Streptococcus > Streptococcus sp. 544. The sequence goes on along the minus strand of NZ_VMMU01000025.1, from coordinate 26,238 downwards.
GATGCTCTCAAATACTACAAAACTTGCTGGTTTAGATTGGAACAAGAATCCCCTCTTTATAAAAGCAGAAGTGACTTGATGACCATTTTTTGGGATCCAGAAGACCAACGCTGGTGCGATGAATGTGATGAATATTTACAACAATACCATTCTTTGGCTCTTTTACAGGATGAGCAGGTTATTCCAGATGAAAAACTACGCCCAGGCTATGAAAAACAAACAGGTAAGGAAAGGCACCGTTCTTGCCGTATGAAATTAAAATAGAGAAAAAGTAACTTTTTTGGAGTTGCTTTTTTTATTTTCCCAAATCTTTGCGAATAGTATAGGTGAGGAGGTAAGTATGGTTCAAGAAATTGCACAAGAAATCATTCGTTCGGCCCGGAAAAAAGGAGCGCAAGACATTTATTTTGTTCCTAAGTTAGACGCTTATGAGCTTCATATGAGGGTGGGAGACGAGCGCTGTAAAATCGGTTGTTATGATTTTGAAAAATTTGCGGCAGTCATCAGTCACTTTAAGTTTGTGGCGGGTATGAATGTTGGAGAAAAGCGACGTAGTCAACTTGGTTCCTGTGATTATGCCTATGACCAGAAAATGGCGTCCTTACGTTTATCTACTGTAGGTGATTATCGAGGGCATGAGAGTTTAGTCATTCGCTTGTTGCATGATGAGGAGCAGGATTTGCATTTTTGGTTTCAGAATATTGACGAATTGGGTAAGCAGTACAGGCAACGGGGGCTCTATCTCTTTGCTGGTCCGGTCGGAAGTGGCAAGACGACTCTGATGCACGAATTGGCCAAGTCACTTTTTAAGGGACAACAAGTCATGTCCATTGAAGATCCGGTTGAGATCAAGCAGGACGACATGCTCCAGTTGCAGCTAAATGAAGCAATTGGACTGACCTATGAAAATCTGATTAAGCTTTCCTTACGTCATCGTCCTGATCTTTTGATTATCGGAGAAATTCGTGACAGCGAGACGGCGCGTGCAGTGGTCAGAGCTAGTTTGACAGGTGCGACAGTCTTTTCAACCATTCATGCCAAGAGTATTCGAGGTGTTTATGAGCGCCTGCTGGAGTTGGGTGTGAGTGAGGAGGAATTGGCAGTCGTTCTGCAAGGAGTCTGCTATCAGAGATTAATCGGGGGAGGAGGAATCGTTGACTTTGCAAACAAAGACTATCAAGAACACCAGCCAACTAGCTGGAATGAACAGATTGACCAGCTTCTTAAAGATGGACATATCACAAGTCTTCAGGCTGAAACGGAAAAAATTAGCTACAACTAAGCAAAAAAATATTATCACCTTGTTTAACAATCTTTTTTCCAGCGGTTTTCATCTGGTGGAGACCATCTCCTTTTTAGATAGGAGTGCTTTGTTGGACAAGCAGTGTGTGACTCAGATGCGCACGGGCTTGTCTCAGGGGAAATCATTCTCAGAAATGATGGCTAGTTTGGGATTTTCAAGTGCCATTGTCACTCAGTTATCCCTAGCGGAAGTCCATGGAAATCTCCACCTGAGTTTGGGAAAGATAGAAGAGTATCTGGACAATCTAGCCAAGGTCAAGAAAAAATTAATTGAAGTAGCGACCTATCCCTTGATTTTGCTGGGTTTTCTTCTCTTAATCATGCTGGGACTGCGGAACTACCTACTACCACAACTGGATAGTAGCAATATTGCCACCCAAATCATTGGTAATCTGCCACAAATCTTTCTAGGAATGGTAGGGTTTATTTCAGTAGGTGTCCTTTTAGCACTAACTTTTTATAAAAGAAGTTCTAAGATGCGCGTCTTTTCTATCCTAGCACGCCTTCCCTTTTTTGGAATCTTTGTGCAGACCTATTTGACAGCCTATTATGCGCGTGAATGGGGTAATATGATTTCGCAGGGGATGGAGCTGACGCAGATTTTTCAAATCATGCAGGAACAAGGCTCTCAGCTATTTAAAGAAATCGGTCAAGATCTAGCTCAAGCTCTGCAAAATGGTCGGGAATTTTCTCAAACCATAGCAACCTATCCTTTCTTTAGGAAGGAATTGAGTCTCATCATCGAGTATGGGGAAGTCAAGTCCAAGCTGGGTAGTGAGTTGGAAATCTATGCTGAAAAAACTTGGGAAGCCTTTTTTACCCGAGTCAATCGTACCATGAATCTGGTGCAGCCACTGGTCTTTATTTTTGTGGCTCTGATTATCGTTTTACTTTATGCGGCAATGCTAATGCCCATGTATCAAAATATGGAGGTAAATTTTTAACATGAAAAAAATGATGACATTCTTGAAAAAAGCTAAGGTTAAAGCTTTCACTCTGGTAGAGATGTTGGTGGTCTTGCTCATCATCAGTGTGCTTCTCTTGCTCTTTGTACCTAATTTGACCAAGCAAAAAGAGGCGGTCAATGACAAAGGAAAAGCTGCTGTTGTTAAGGTGGTGGAAAGCCAGGCAGAGCTTTATAGCTTAGCTAAAAATGAAGAGGCTAGCCTAAGAAAGTTACAAGACGATGGACGCATCACAGAAGAACAGGCTAAAGCTTATAATGAATACTATGCTAAAAATGGAGGAGCAAATCGTAAAATCAATGATTAAGGCTTTTACTATGCTGGAAAGTCTTCTAGTTTTGGGACTTGTAAGTATGATTGCCTTGGTCTTGTCAGGCTCTGTACAGTCCACTTTTGCGGCGGTAGAGGAGCAAATTTTCTTTATGGAGTTTGAAGAACTCTATAGGGAAACCCAAAAACGCAGTGTAGCCAGTCAGCAAAAGACTAGTCTGAACTTAGATGGGCAGACGATTAGCAATGGCAGTCAAAAGCTGACAGTTCCTAAAGGAATTCAGGCGCCATCAGGACAAAGTATCACATTTGACCGTGCTGGGGGCAATTCGTCCCTGGCTAAGGTTGAATTTCAGACCAGTAAAGGAGCGATTCGCTATCAATTATATCTAGGAAATGGAAAAATTAAACGCATTAAGGAAACAAAAAATTAGGGCAGTGATTTTACTGGAAGCAGTGGTTGCTTTAGCTATCTTTGCCAGCATTGCGACCCTCCTTTTGGGACAAATTCAGAAAAATAGGCAAGAAGAAGCAAAAATCTTGCAAAAGGAAGAAGTCTTGAGGGTAGCTAAGATGGCTCTGCAGACAGGTCAAAATCATGTAAGCATCAACGGAGTTGAGATTCAGGTATTTTCTAGTGAAAAGGGATTGGAGGTCTACCATGGTTCAGAACAGTTGTTGGCTATCAAAGAGCCATAAGGTCAAGGCTTTCACCTTGTTGGAATCCCTGATTGCCCTCATTGTCATCAGTGGAAGTTTACTCCTATTTCAGGCCATGAGTCAGCTCCTCATTTCAGAAGTTCGTTACCAGCAGCAAAGCGAGCAAAAAGAGTGGATCTTGTTTGTGGATCAGTTGGAGGCGGAATTAAATCGTTCGCAATTCGAAAAAGTGGAGGGCAATCGCTTATACATGAAGCAAGATGGCAAGGACATCGCCATCGGTAAGTCAAAGTCAGACGATTTTCGGAAAACCGATGCCAGTGGACGGGGTTATCAACCTATGGTTTATGGCCTCAAATCCGCTCAAATTACAGAGGACAATCAAGTGGTTCGTTTTCGTTTCCAGTTTCAGAAAGGCTTAGAAAGGGAGTTCATCTATCGTGTGGAAAAAGCAAAAAGTTAAGGCAGGAGTTCTCCTCTATGCAGTCACTATGGCAGCCATCTTTAGTCTTTTGTTGCAATTTTACTTGAACCGACAAGTCGCCCACTATCAAGACTATGCTTTGAATAAAGAAAAATTGGTTGCTTTTGCTATGGCTAAACGAACCAAGGATAAAGCCGAGCAAGAAAGTGGAGAACAGGTCTTTAACCTAGGTCAGGTAAGCTATCAAAACAAGAAAACAGGCTTGGTGACGACGGTTCGTACGCCTAAGAGCCAATATGAGTTCCTATTTCCTTCAGTCAAAATCAAAGAAGAGAAAAGAGATAAAAAGGAAGAAGTAGCGACTGATTCAAGCGAAAAAGCGGAGAAGAAAAAATCAGACGAGAAGTCTGAAAAGAAAGAGAATTCCTAGCCAATCAAGCTACTTTGTGCTAAACTAAAGATATGAAACATGATTTTAACCACAAAGCAGAAACTTTCGATTCCCCTAAAAACATCTTCCTTGCAAACTTGGTTTGTCAAGCAGTCGAGAAACAGATTGATCTTCTATCAGACAAAGAAATTTTGGATTTCGGTGGAGGAACGGGTCTGTTAACCTTGCCTCTGGCAAAACAAGCCAAGTTCGTCACTCTTGTAGATATTTCGGAGAAAATGCTGGAGCAAGCTCGTTTGAAAGCGGAGCAGCAAGACATCAAGAATATCCAGTTTTTGGAGCAAGATTTACTGGCAACTCCCTTGGAGCAAGAGTTTGATCTTATTGTTGTTTGTCGGGTTCTTCATCATATGCCTGATTTGGATGCGGCTCTCTCACTGTTTCATCAACATCTGAGGGAAGATGGACAACTCCTACTTGCTGACTTTACCAAGACAGAAGCTAACCATCATGGATTTGAATTGGCTGAACTGGAAAACAAGCTAACCCAGTTTGGTTTTTGGAGCATTGACAGTCAGATTCTTTACAGTGCTGAAGACCTGTTTCAAGGAAATTACTCAGAACTCTTTTTAACAGTAGCCCAAAAATCACTCGCCTAGTCAGGAAGTGATTTTTTATAACGATGGAAAAAAGAAGGGAAATTTGATAAGATAGGAATATGGATTTTGAAAAAATTGAACAAGCTTATACCTATTTACTAGAGAATGTCCAAGTCATCCAAAGTGATTTGGCGACCAACTTTTATGACGCCTTAGTGGAGCAAAATAGCATCTATCTGGATGGCGAGACTGAGCTAAATCAGGTCAAAGACAACAATCAGGCTCTTAAGCGTTTAGCACTACGCAAAGAAGAATGGCTCAAGACCTACCAGTTTCTCTTGATGAAGGCTGGGCAGACAGAGCCCCTGCAGGCCAATCACCAGTTTACACCAGATGCTATTGCTTTACTTTTGGTGTTTATTGTGGAGGAGTTGTTTACAGAGAAGGAAATCACTATCCTCGAAATGGGTTCTGGGATGGGAATTTTGGGCGCTACTTTCTTGACCTCGCTTGATAAAAAGGTGGATTATTTGGGAATGGAAGTGGATAATTTGCTGATTGATTTGGCAGCTAGCATGGCAGATGTAATTGGTTTGCAGGCTGGCTTTGTCCAAGGAGATGCCGTTCGTCCACAAATGCTCAAAGAAAGCGATGTGGTCATCAGCGACTTGCCGGTCGGCTATTATCCTGATGATGCCGTTGCGTCGCGCCATCAAGTTGCTTCTAGTCAAGAACATACTTACGCCCATCACTTGCTCATGGAACAAGGACTTAAGTACCTCAAGTCAGACGGATACGCTATTTTTCTAGCTCCGAGTGATTTGTTGACCAGTCCTCAAAGTAATTTGTTGAAAGGCTGGTTGAAAGAGGAAGCGAGTCTGGTTGCTATGATTAGTTTACCTGAAAATCTCTTTGCTAATGCTAAACAATCTAAGACTATTTTTATCCTACAGAAGAAAAGTGAAACAGCAGTAGAGCCTTTTGTTTATCCACTTGCTAGCTTGCAAGATGCAAGTGTTTTAATGAAATTTAAAGAAAATTTTCAAAAATGGACTCAAGGTACTGAAATATAAAATAGATTTTGTTATAATAGTTGAAAACGCTTAAAAGAGGTAATTGATAATGACAAAAACAATCGCAATAAATGCAGGAAGTTCAAGTTTGAAATGGCAATTATACTTAATGCCAGAAGAAAAAGTATTGGCGAAAGGTTTGATTGAACGTATCGGTTTGAAAGATTCAATTTCAACTGTAAAATTTGACGGCCGTTCTGAACAACAAATTTTAGATATTGAAAATCATACACAAGCTGTTAAAATCTTATTGGATGACTTGATTCGTTTCGATATTATCAAGGCTTATGATGAGATTACAGGTGTTGGACACCGTGTTGTTGCAGGTGGAGAATATTTCAAAGAATCAACAGTTGTTGAGGGGGATGTTTTAGAAAAAGTTGAAGAGTTGAGTTTGTTAGCTCCTCTACACAACCCAGCCAATGCAGCAGGTGTTCGTGCCTTCAAGGAATTGTTGCCAGACATTACCAGTGTAGTTGTGTTTGATACTTCCTTCCACACAAGTATGCCAGAGAAAGCTTATCGCTACCCTCTACCAACAAAATATTACACAGAAAACAAGGTTCGTAAATACGGTGCCCACGGCACAAGTCACCAGTTTGTAGCAGGAGAAGCTGCAAAACTATTGGGACGTCCATTAGAAGACTTGAAATTGATTACTTGCCACATCGGTAATGGTGCTTCTATTACAGCTGTTAAGGGTGGTCAATCTGTCGATACATCAATGGGCTTCACTCCACTTGGTGGTGTGATGATGGGTACTCGTACAGGGGATATTGACCCAGCTATCATTCCTTACTTAATGCAATATACAGAGGACTTTAATACTCCTGAAGACATTAGTCACGTCCTTAATCGTGAATCAGGACTAATGGGTGTTTCAGGTAAATCTAGTGATATGCGTGATGTGATTGCTGCGAAAGAAGCAGGAGATCATGATGCTACCTTGGCCTATGAAATCTATATTGATCGTATCCAAAAACATATCGGTCAGTACCTTGCAGTACTAAACGGAGCAGATGCCATTGTTTTCACAGCAGGTGTTGGTGAAAATGCAACCGATGTACGTGAAGATGTTATTTCAGGTATCTCTTGGTTTGGCTGTGATGTTGATCCAGAAAAGAATGTCTTTGGCGTGACAGGAGACATCTCAACAGATGCAGCTAAAATCCGTGTATTGGTTATTCCAACAGATGAAGAGCTAGTTATTGCCCGTGACGTTGAACGCTTGAAAAAATAAGTAAAACTAGTAAAAATATTCCGTACAAGGAGTTGGGAAAGTTATTTTTCCAGCTTCTTTTTCTGATGAAATTGTCCAAAACCTTGCTATGATTGGCTTTTTTGAAAAATATGGTATAATAGTAGTAATTTAATAGATGGAGTTGAGTTTTGAAGAAAAACTTTCGTGTAAAAAGAGAGAAAGATTTTAAGGCGATTTTCAAGGAGGGGACAAGTTTTGCTAATCGCAAATTTGTGGTCTACCAATTAGAAAACCAGAAAAACCATTTTCGAGTAGGTCTATCAGTTAGCAAGAAACTGGGGAATGCCGTCACTAGAAATCAAATCAAGCGACGGATTCGGCATATTATCCAGAATGCAAAAGGGAGTCTGGTAGAAGATGTCGACTTTGTTGTCATTGCTCGGAAAGGGGTCGAAACCTTGGAATACGCAGAGATGGAGAAAAATCTACTCCACGTATTAAAATTATCAAAGATTTACCAGGAAGGAAATGGGAGTGAAAAAGAAACTACAGTTGACTAGTTTGCTAGGTCTGTCTCTATTGATCATGACAGCCTGTGCGACTAATGGGGCAACTAGTGATATTACAGCCGATTCGGCTGATTTTTGGAGTAAATTTGTTTACTTCTTTGCGGAAATCATTCGCTTTTTATCGTTTGATATCAGTATCGGAGTGGGGATTATTCTCTTTACGGTCTTGATTCGTACAGTTCTCTTGCCAGTCTTTCAAGTGCAAATGGTGGCTTCCAGAAAAATGCAGGAAGCTCAACCACGTATTAAGGCGCTTCGAGAACAATATCCAGGTCGAGATATGGAAAGCAGAACCAAGCTAGAGCAAGAAATGCGTAAAGTCTTTAAAGAAATGGGTGTCAGACAGTCAGATTCACTTTGGCCGATTTTGATTCAGATGCCGGTTATTTTGGCCTTGTTCCAAGCTCTATCAAGGGTTGACTTTTTGAAGACAGGTCATTTCTTATGGATTAACCTTGGTGGTGTAGATACAACCCTTGTTCTCCCGATTTTAGCAGCAGTATTTACCTTTTTAAGTACTTGGCTGTCCAACAAAGCCTTGTCTGAGCGTAATGGGGCTACAACTGCGATGATGTATGGGATTCCAGTCTTGATCTTTGTTTTTGGAGTCTATGCTCCGAGCGGAGTCGCTCTCTACTGGGCAGTGTCCAATGCTTACCAAGTCTTGCAAACCTATTTCTTGAACAATCCATTCAAGATTATCGCAGAACGTGAGGCGGTAGTACAGGCACAGAAAGATTTGGAAAATAGAAAAAGAAAAGCCAAGAAAAAGGCTCAGAAAACGAAATAATAAGGAGGAATCTGGTAATGGTAGTATTTACAGGTTCAACTGTTGAAGAAGCAATCCAAAAAGGATTGAAAGAATTAGATATTCCAAGGAAGAAGGCACATATTAAAGTCATTTCTCGTGAGAAAAAAGGCTTTCTTGGTTTATTTGGTAAAAAACCAGCCCAGGTTGACATTGAAGCGATTAGTGAAACGACAGTTGTCAAAGCAAACCAACAGGCAGTAAAAGGCGTTCCGAAAAAAATCAATGATTTGAACGAGCCTGTGAAGACGGTGAGTGAAGCAACTGTTGATTTGGGTCATGTTGTAGAAGCAATTAAAAAGATTGAAGAGGAAGGCCAAGGTATTTCTGATGAAGTCAAGGCTGAAATCTTAAAACATGAAAGACATGCCAGCACTATCTTAGAAGAAACTGGTCACATTGAGATTTTAAATGAATTACAACTTGAAGAAACTGACCTCGAAGAAGTAGTAGAAACTCCTAATATTGAAATCCAAGCTGAGCAAACTGAAAGTCAAGAACTAGAAGACTTGGGCTTGAAAGTTGAACCTAGCTTTGATATTGAACAAGTAGCTACGGAAGTAACGACTTATGTTCAAACAATTATTGATGATATGGATGTTGAGGCCACGCTTTCAAATGATTATAACCGTCGTAGCATCAATTTGCAAATTGATACTAACGAACCAGGTCGTATTATCGGCTACCATGGTAAAGTCTTGAAGGCCTTGCAACTGTTGGCTCAAAATTATCTTTACAACCGCTATTCAAGAACCTTCTACATTACAATCAATGTCAATGATTATGTCGAACACCGTGCAGAAGTCTTGCAGACCTATGCGCAAAAATTGGCGACTCGTGTTTTAGAAGAAGGGCGCAGTCATCAGACAGATCCAATGTCGAATAGCGAACGCAAGATTATTCATCGTATTATTTCACGTATGGATGGCGTGACGAGTTACTCTGAGGGTGATGAGCCAAATCGTTATGTCGTTGTAGATACAGAATAAGTAAAATCAGGGTTATCCTGATTTTTTGCTAGCTAGAGGAGATTAAACTAATGTTGAATAAGATAAGAGACTATCTAGACTTTGCAGGTTTGCAGTACCGTAATCCAGATAAAGCTGGGGAAGAACGAGAGAAAATGCTGGAATTCCGTCATAAAGGCCAAGAGGCTCGAAAGGCTTTTACAGAACTGACTAAAGCATTTCAAACCAGTCATCCAGAATGGCAACTCCAACAGACTAGCCAGTGGATGAATCAGGCCCAGCGTTTGAGACCACATTTTTGGGTTTATCTACAACGTGAGGGGAAAGTGACTGAACCTATGCTAGCCTTACGTTTGTACGGGAATCCTTCTGATTTTGGTATTTCCTTAGAAGTCAGTTTCATCGAGCGCAAGAAAGATGAGCAAACTCTAGGTAAGCAGGTCAAAGTTTTAGAAATTCCAACCGTTGAAGGGATTTATTATCTAGTCTACTCTGATGATCAAAGTCAACGGTGGGATGCGAACGAAGAAAATCGTCAAATTTTAAGAAATAAACTATCCAATCAGGAAGTCCGAAAAGTTTTAGTGAAGATAGATGTTTCTATCATAGAAAATCAATCATTAGAAGTGATTTTAGAAAAATTAGAAGAAGCTTATGATCGCTTGTTTCCTTACTATCAGGCGACCAGAGAGTAGAAAATAGATGACTTATCTAGCGTCGAATTGTTTAATTGCTATTCTATGTATTTTTTCATATAATAGTAAAATAGAATGTGTGATCTAATAATCACCTCAAATAGAAAGGAAATTCTATGTCAAATCTATCTGTTAATGCAATTCGTTTCCTAGGTATTGACGCCATCAATAAAGCCAACTCAGGTCACCCAGGTGTGGTTATGGGAGCGGCTCCGATGGCTTACAGCCTCTTTACAAAACAACTTCGTATCAATCCAGCTAAACCAAACTGGATTAACCGCGACCGCTTTATTCTTTCAGCAGGCCATGGTTCAATGCTTCTTTATGCCCTTCTTCACCTTTCTGGTTTTGAAGATGTCAGTATGGATGAGATCAAGAGCTTCCGTCAATGGGGTTCAAAAACACCAGGTCACCCAGAATTTGGTCATACAGCAGGGATTGATGCTACGACAGGTCCTCTAGGTCAAGGGATTTCAACTGCCACTGGTTTTGCCCAAGCAGAACGTTTCTTGGCAGCCAAATATAACCGTGAAGGCTACAATATCTTTGACCACTATACTTATGTTATCTGTGGAGACGGAGACTTGATGGAAGGTGTTTCAAGTGAGGCAGCTTCATACGCAGGTTTGCAAAAACTGGACAAGTTGGTTGTTCTTTACGATTCAAATGACATCAACTTGGATGGTGAGACAAAGGATTCATTTACAGAGAGTGTTCGTGACCGTTACAATGCCTACGGTTGGCATACAGCCTTGGTTGAAGATGGAACAGACTTAGAAGCAATCCATGCTGCTATCGAGACAGCTAAGGCTTCAGGCAAGCCATCTTTGATTGAAGTGAAAACTGTTATTGGATACGGTTCTCCAAATAAACAAGGAACTAATGCCGTACACGGTGCTCCTCTTGGAGCAGATGAAACTGCAGCAACTCGTCAAGCTCTCGGTTGGGACTACGATCCGTTTGAAATCCCAGAACAAGTATATGCTGATTTCAAAGAACATGTTGCAGACCGTGGCGCATCAGCTTATGAAGCTTGGGTAAAATTAGTTGCTGATTATAAAGAAGCTCATCCAGAACTGGCAGCAGAAGTAGAAGCCATTATTGATGGACATGATCCAGTTGAAGTGACTCCAGCAGACTTCCCAGCTTTAGAAAATGGCTTCTCTCAAGCAACTCGTAATTCAAGCCAAGATGCCTTGAATGTAGTGGCAGCTAAGTTACCAACTTTCTTGGGTGGTTCAGCTGACCTAGCTCACTCAAACATGACTTATATCAAGACTGATGGACTTCAAGATGATGCCAATCGCTTGAACCGCAACATTCAGTTTGGTGTTCGTGAATTTGCAATGGGAACGATCTTGAACGGGATGGCTCTTCATGGTGGACTTCGTGTATACGGTGGAACTTTCTTCGTCTTCTCTGACTATGTGAAGGCAGCTGTCCGCTTGTCAGCCTTGCAAGGTCTTCCTGTGACTTATGTCTTTACTCACGATTCAATTGCAGTTGGGGAAGATGGTCCAACGCACGAACCAGTTGAGCATTTAGCAGGTCTTCGTGCTATGCCAAATCTAAATGTTTTCCGTCCAGCAGATGCGCGTGAAACTCAAGCAGCTTGGTATCTTGCAGTGACAAGTGAGAAAACGCCAACTGCCCTTGTCTTGACACGTCAAAACTTGACTGTCGAAGAAGGAACGGACTTCGACAAGGTTGCTAAAGGTGCCTATGTTGTCTATGAAAATGCATCCGACTTTGATACTATCTTGATTGCAACAGGTTCAGAGGTCAATCTTGCTGTCTCGGCTGCCAAAGAATTGGCTAGTCAAGGAGCAAAAGTCCGCGTAGTCAGCATGCCATCTACAGATGTCTTTGATAAACAAGATGCAGCATACAAGGAAGAAATTCTTCCAAATGCAGTTCGCCGTCGTGTTGCAGTCGAAATGGGTGCAACTCAAAACTGGTACAAATATGTTGGTCTCGATGGTGCTGTTCTCGGTATTGATACCTTCGGAGCCTCTGCTCCAGCACCAAAAGTATTGGCAGAATATGGCTTTACTGTAGAAAATCTTGTAAAAGTCGTTCAAAACTTGAAATAATCCTAAAAATCAGGGCGCAGGCTCTGATTTTTCTTACTAGAAAAGCAAGGTACAATCTTGTAAAAGTAGCTGAAATTTGATATAGTAGTCCTATGTAAAAGACAAAGGAGAATATAATGGAATCACAATATACATTTTTAATCATTCTTGTGGCTATGGTTGGCTTGATGTTCTTTACGCAACGCTCTCAAAAGAAACAAGCACAAAAACGTATGGAAAGTTTAAACAAACTGCAAAAAGGCTATGAAGTTATTACAATCGGTGGACTTTACGGAACAGTCGATGAAGTAGATACGGAGAAGAGAACGATTGTTCTTGATGTAGATGGAGTTTACTTGACTTTTGAATTAGCTGCTATCAAGACAGTATTACCGCTGAAAGAAACAGCTTCACTCGAAGGCGCAATTGAAAAATAAGACGGGATTACTAACTCCCGTTTTTCTATAGAAGAAAGGAAATGGGATGAAAAAACTAGTCTTTGTCTGTCTGGGAAATATTTGCCGTAGCCCTATGGCTGAGTTTGTTATGAAATCAATGACAGATAACTACGAAATCCAAAGTCGAGCGACTTCCTCTTGGGAACATGGTAATCCGATTCATAAGGGCACTCAAGGGATTTTTCAACAGTATCAGATTCTGTATGACAAGAACAAAACATCGCTTCAGATTAGTAAGGAAGATTTTGAAGACTTTGATTATATTATCGGAATGGATGCTTCAAATGTTTCTGACTTACGTCAGATGTGTCCAGCAGACTGTCAAGATAAGATTTACTCATTCGCATCAGAAAGTGTTCCAGACCCTTGGTATACAGGAGATTTTGAGGAAACCTATCGACGTGTTCAAGAGGGTTGTCAAACTTGGCTAGAACGTTTAGAAAAGGAGAGTGAAGATGGAAAATCTTAAGAATTTTTACGAAAAGTACCGTGTCTATCTGACTCGTCCACGTTTAGAGCTTTTAGCAGTAGTTGTCATTGTTTTCTGTGCTCTACTCGTCTTTTTTCTAAATATTCCTGGAAAAGGTGTTTTAAAGCTTGATAATGGAACCATTGTTTACGACGGCAGTCTTGTACGTGGTAAAATGAATGGACAAGGTACCATTACTTTCCAAAATGGAGACCAATATACAGGTGGTTTCAACAATGGAGCCTTCAACGGAAAAGGTACCTTTCAATCCAAAGAAGGCTGGACCTACGAAGGTGATTTTGTAAATGGTCAAGCTGAAGGAAAAGGAAAACTAACAACAGAACAAGAAGTCGTTTATGAAGGGACTTTTAAACAAGGCGTTTTTCAACAAAAATAAAGCCTCCTTATCAAAGGAGGTATTGTTAGAATGTTTAAGTAAGCGCTTACCTGCAAATCCCTTTCTTTCCAAGATTCTCTTCCAAATGAGTTTGTGAAATAAAAAATATTTGAAATAAATTTCACAAACTTTAAAGAAAAAGCTTGCTAAGAAAAGAAAATGACAAACATTTCACAAGGTGCTAAAAATTCTTTGTGAAATGTTTATGAAATTGTTTACAAAGTTGAAATAATGCGTTATAATAAACTTGTGAAAAAATTAACAAAGGATGTCAATCCTTGAAAGCTATGGAGGAAAATATGGCTGATAAAAAAACTGTGACACCAGAGGAAAAGAAACTCGCTGCTGAAAAGCATGTCGACGGCTTGGTGCAAAAAGCTCTAGTTGCCCTTGAGGAAATGCGTAAATTGGATCAAGAGCAAGTTGACTACATCGTAGCTAAAGCGTCAGTGGCAGCTTTGGATGCCCACGGAGAATTGGCTTTACATGCCTTTGAAGAAACAGGACGTGGTGTATTCGAAGATAAGGCAACTAAGAACTTGTTTGCTTGTGAACACGTAGTAAACAACATGCGCCACACTAAAACAGTTGGTGTTATTGAAGAAGACGATGTAACAGGATTGACCCTGATTGCTGAACCAGTTGGTGTTGTTTGTGGTATCACTCCAACAACAAACCCAACATCAACAGCAATCTTCAAATCATTGATTTCATTGAAGACACGTAACCCAATCGTCTTTGCCTTCCATCCATCAGCACAAGAATCATCTGCTCATGCAGCTCGTATCGTCCGCGATGCAGCTATCGCAGCTGGTGCTCCTGAAAACTGTGTGCAATGGATTACTCAACCATCTATGGAAGCAACAAGTGCCCTTATGAACCACGAAGGCGTTGCGACAATTCTTGCAACTGGTGGTAATGCCATGGTTAAAGCCGCATACTCATGTGGTAAACCAGCTCTTGGGGTAGGTGCCGGAAACGTTCCAGCTTATGTTGAAAAATCAGCAAACATCCGTCAAGCAGCACACGATATCGTCATGTCTAAATCATTTGATAACGGTATGGTCTGTGCCTCAGAGCAAGCGGTTATCATTGACAAAGAAATTTACGATGAATTTGTAGCAGAGTTCAAATCTTACCACACTTACTTTGTAAACAAAAAAGAAAAAGCTCTTCTTGAAGAATTCTGCTTCGGCGTGAAAGCAAACAGCAAAAACTGTGCTGGTGCAAAATTGAACGCTGACATCGTTGGTAAACCGGCAACCTGGATTGCAGAACAAGCAGGATTTACAGTTCCAGAAGGAACAAACATTCTTGCTGCAGAATGTAAAGAAGTTGGTGAAAATGAGCCATTGACTCGTGAAAAATTGTCACCAGTTATCGCAGTTTTGAAATCTGAAAGCCGTGAAGATGGTATTACTAAGGCTCGTCAAATGGTTGAATTTAACGGTCTTGGCCACTCAGCAGCCATCCACACAGCTGACGAAGAATTGACTAAAGAATTTGGTAAAGCTGTTAAAGCTATTCGTGTTATCTGTAACTCACCTTCTACTTTCGGTGGTATCGGGGACGTTTACAATGCCTTCTTGCCATCATTGACACTTGGATGTGGTTCTTACGGACGCAACTCAGTTGGGGATAACGTTAGTGCCATTAACCTCTTGAATATCAAAAAAGTCGGAAGACGGAGAAATAACATGCAATGGATGAAACTTCCTTCAAAAACATACTTTGAACGTGATTCAATTCAATACCTTCAAAAATGTCGTGACGTTGAACGTGTCATGATCGTTACTGACCATGCCATGGTAGAGCTTGGCTTCCTTGATCGTATCATCGAACAACTTGACCTTCGTCGCAATAAGGTTGTTTACCAAATCTTTGCTGATGTAGAACCAGATCCAGATATCACAACTGTAAACCGTGGTACTGAGATTATGCGTGCCTTCAAACCAGATACAATCATCGCTCTCGGTGGTGGATCTCCAATGGATGCTGCTAAAGTAATGTGGCTCTTCTACGAACAACCAGAAGTAGACTTCCGTGACCTTGTACAAAAATTCATGGATATCCGTAAACGTGCCTTCAAATTCCCATTGCTTGGTAAGAAGACTAAATTCATCGCAATCCCAACAACATCTGGTACAGGATCTGAAGTAACACCATTTGCCGTTATCTCTGATAAAGCAAACAACCGTAAATACCCAATCGCTGACTACTCATTGACACCAACTGTGGCAATCGTAGACCCTGCCTTGGTATTGACAGTTCCTGGATTTGTTGCTGCGGATACTGGTATGGACGTATTGACTCACGCGACTGAAGCTTACGTATCACAAATGGCTAGCGACTACACTGATGGTCTTGCACTTCAAGCCATCAAACTTGTATTCGAAAACCTTGAAAGCTCAGTTAAGAATGCAGACTTCCACTCACGTGAGAAAATGCATAACGCTTCAACAATCGCTGGTATGGCCTTTGCCAATGCCTTCCTAGGTATTTCTCACTCAATGGCCCATAAGATTGGTGCGCAATTCCACACAATCCACGGTCGTACTAATGCTATCTTGCTTCCATACGTCATCCGCTACAACGGTACACGTCCAGCTAAGACAGCAACATGGCCTAAGTACAACTACTACCGTGCAGATGAAAAATATCAAGATATCGCACGCATGCTTGGACTTCCAGCTTCTACTCCAGAAGAAGGTGTGGAATCTTATGCAAAAGCTGTCTACGAACTTGGTGAGCGCGTAGGTATCCAAATGAACTTCAAAGCACAAGGAATCGATGAAAAAGAATGGAAAGAACATTCACGTGAATTAGCCTTCCTTGCTTACGAAGACCAATGTTCACCAGC
Organism: Streptococcus sp. 544; assembly: GCF_013277385.1. Lineage (NCBI taxonomy): Bacteria > Bacillati > Bacillota > Bacilli > Lactobacillales > Streptococcaceae > Streptococcus > Streptococcus sp. 544. The sequence continues at coordinate 10,057 of NZ_VMMU01000025.1, read as the reverse complement.
TAACCCACGCCTTCCAATGGTTGACCATATGCAAGAAATCATCGAAGATTCTTACTATGGTTACAAAGAAAGACCAGGACGTCGTAAATAATTGTTATCAGCCTAGAGGCAGGAATTTCCTGTCTCTTTTTTGTCGTTTTCACCAAACTATGATAGAATATAAAAAATTATATTTTTAAAATATAGGAGAAAGTCGAAGGAATGAACAGTTTTGGTGAAAAAGTAAGAGGTTTAAGAGAGGAAAAAGGGCTTAGTCGCCCAGTATTTTGCGGGGATGAGTCTGAATTATCAGTCCGTCAACTGGTGCGGATAGAAAAAGGAGAATTTCGCCCGACTATAAAAACACTAGAATATATTGCAGAACGATTAGAAATTCCGTCCTACGTCTTGATGCCAGATTATAAGGAATTACCGAAGCGTTACCAAGAATTAAAGTACTTTCTTTTACATCACCCTGACTACGGAGACAAGGAGTTGCAGGAACAGAAGGAAGAATATTTTGATGAGATTTTTGAGAATTTTTATGATGATTTGCCACGTGATGAGAAGATGATAGTGGATTGTCTTCAAGCAATAGATGAAGTGAGAGCGACTAGTAATTCCTTATACGGAAGCGGTGTGATTGAGGACGCTCTTCAAGACTTACTATCCAGAGATGTATATAAAGCCGAGGACTTGTTGAAATTGAGACTGTATTTCAACTGTCAGTTAATGGATGGTTTAAATATGGGTGAGATAAAAGAATCTGAGCATGAAACCATTCTTTGTTTTCATGACAAACTAAGTTCTCAGGTTGATAAGATAGAGTTCGATTGTTTGAACTTGCTTAGAGATTCCTTGTTAGCTTCTTTAGCTTGTATAGAAATTATGGGGCTGTTTCATTATTTTAAGAGAGCAGTTGAGGCCTTAAATAAAATAGGGCAGAAAACACGAGATTTTCAAAAACAACCGATTGTCTTGATGGTAGAATGGAAATATTATATTCAGACGGATTATGAAACAGCCAAACAAAAGTATGAAGAAGCAAAAATGATGGCAAGAATGTTTGGCAATGAGAAGTTAATCGTTAGTTTAGATAAGGAATGGGCTGAGGACTTAGAAAGGTATAGTTAAATGCTTTATAGGAGTGACATTTCTGTCATTGAGGGAATGCCGCTTTTTTGTTACAATGAATTTTATACTCAATGAAAATCAAAGAGCAAACTAGGAAACTAGCCGCAGGCTGTACTTGAGTACGGCAAGGCGACGTTGACGTGGTTTGAAGAGATTTTCGAAGAGTATTACTTGATATACATCCAGAAGCAAACGAGGCAATAGAGAGAAAATTCTAAGTAGTAGGCCTATAGGGTCAATCAACTTGAAGGATTTTCTATAAGTGTGATGTATGACGATAACAGTTTTAAACAAGGGGGAAAGAATGTCCATTTTATCCATTAAAAATATTTCAAAGTTTTACACTTTGGACGGTAAACATCAAGAGCAGGCTCTAAGAAATGTTAACCTGCAGATTGCAAAAGGTAAAATTACAGCGATTTACGGTCCATCAGGCTGTGGCAAAACCAGTCTACTCAATATCATCAGCGGTTTAGATAGACAATATGAAGGAGATTTAGAGTTTAAAGGGGAATCCCTCCGTGACTTATCAGAGATTGAACTAACTCAATTTCGTAAAGATAAGATTGGATTTGTGTTTCAAAACTTTAACCTCATTCCTCATCAGTCTGTTTTGGACAATGTCAAGCTACCTCTCTATGTCAAAGATTTATCTGACAGGGAGATGACAATGGTTGCAAAGGAGCAATTAAGTAACTTGGGCATGGAGCCTTTTGTAGCTAAAAATGTTAAACAACTTTCTGGTGGGCAAAAGCAACGTGTAGCAATCGCGCGTGCACTGGTAAATCAGCCTGATATGATTGTAGCAGATGAGCCAACGGGTTCGCTGGATTCTCAATCCCAAGAAATGGTATTGGAAGTATTTAAAAATTTAGCCCAAACAGGGAAAACAGTATTGATCGTAACCCATAATCCAGAGGTTGCCGAGTATGCAGATGTGATTATCAAAATGAAGGATGGTGAAGTTGTTGAAGAAGTCAAAAAATAAAGGATTATCATTGAAAAACAAATTCAAACTTTCTTTAAATAACTTTATGGAAAGAAAGTGGCGTAACCTATTGATTGCGCTAGCAACCTCAATCGGTTTTGTAGGAGTCTTAATTTCTTTCGGCTTGGGAAATGCATTGATTTCGATGATTGATGAAAATACGAATGGAGGTCAAATCCCTTCACAAGTTCAGATTGCTTTAAACACAAAAAATGTTGGACGAGGCTTTTTGAACCAAGATGATAAGAACTATATCACGGATACAGTTGGCAAAGAAACTATTAAATATTTGGAGAGTCCTTTTGGGATGATCATGTCAAATATTACTATAGATGGTCAAGAAATGGATCTGAGTCAAACGATGCCTTCTTATGCTCAAGTGGTGAGTCTCTATGAGGATACAAGTATCTCTGTTAGTAGTAATGAAGTGGACAAAGTATTAGCCGGTTCCCTCTATACTGATTCAAATGAACAGGGATTGACGATTCCAAGCAGTTTACTAAAAAATTGGAATGAACAGACAGGAAACAATCTGACAGCTAGTGATATTATTGGCAAATCAGTCTCAGCCAGCATTGTAGAAAATGATGCTGAAGCTAGCAAGACTGCTCAATTTCAAACAAAGATTGTACGTGTAATCAATGATGAAGATGACTTGGAGGACAGCAACAGTTTCATGCCGTCTCATCAAATGGAAACGATTTTGAAAGAGGCTGGATTTACAAAAGCTGTATCTTATTTTATCTTGGAACTCAAAGATCCATCACAAACAAAAGCGATAACAGAAGAATTGCAGAAAAACAAGAAGTATACTGTTCTTTCTCAACAGAAGGTTCTTGATATTGTGATTACTTTTATTCGTGTCATTCAGGGATTGTTGATTGTACTTTCATCACAAGCTATTGTAGTAGCAGCGGTCATGATTGGTATCATCATTTACATCAATATCATGCAACGTTCTAAGGAAATAGGTGTCATGAAGGCAGTTGGTTATCAGAATCGTGATGTCAAAGGAATTTTTATTTACGAGGCTATCTGGATTGTAGGAATCGCCTTGCTGCTGGCATTTTTGGTTGCACAAGGGGTGGGAAGTTTGGCGAATGCGATTGTAAGTCACTTTTACCCATCCATCACTAAGGTTTTTGAATTAAATCTTTTATCTGTTTTAGGAACTCTAGTTTTCGCTCTATTACTTGGTTATGTCTCAGCCTACTTCCCAGCGCGTAAAATTAGTAAAATGGATCCTGTAGAATCGCTACGATATGAATAGTAAGGGATTCCTTGATTTACAGTTTAAAAAAGAAACTAACATAGAAAAACAATGCCCGTACTTGCAATTCAACTCAAATAGTTATATAATAGGTTTGTTGAAAGGTGATTTGTAGTGATTCAAGTTACTCTTTTCACAATAAAAATTTCATGATTTTCATAAGGAGGAAATCACTAATGGTAGTTAAAGTTGGTATTAACGGTTTCGGACGTATCGGTCGTCTTGCTTTCCGTCGTATCCAAAACGTAGAAGGTGTTGAAGTTACTCGTATCAACGACCTTACAGATCCAGTTATGCTTGCACACTTGTTGAAATACGACACAACTCAAGGTCGTTTCGACGGTACTGTTGAAGTTAAAGAAGGTGGATTTGAAGTTAACGGTAAATTCATCAAAGTTTCTGCTGAACGTGATCCAGAACAAATCGACTGGGCTAACGACGGTGTAGAAATCGTTCTTGAAGCTACTGGTTTCTTTGCTAAGAAAGCAGCTGCTGAAAAACACTTGCACGCTGGTGGAGCTAAAAAAGTTGTTATCACTGCTCCTGGTGGAAACGACGTTAAAACAGTTGTATTCAACACTAACCACGACGTTCTTGACGGTACTGAAACAGTTATCTCAGGTGCTTCATGTACTACAAACTGCTTGGCTCCTATGGCTAAAGCTCTTCAAGATAACTTTGGTGTTGTTGAAGGATTGATGACTACTATCCACGCTTACACTGGTGACCAAATGATCCTTGACGGACCACACCGTGGTGGTGACCTTCGCCGTGCTCGCGCTGGTGCTGTAAACATCGTTCCTAACTCAACTGGTGCTGCAAAAGCTATCGGTCTTGTAATCCCAGAATTGAACGGTAAATTGGACGGAGCTGCTCAACGTGTTCCTGTTCCAGCAGGTTCTGTAACTGAGTTGGTAGCAGTTCTTGAAAAGAACGTTACTGTTGACGAAGTGAACGCAGCTATGAAAGCAGCTTCAAACGAATCATACGGATACACTGAAGATCCAATCGTATCTTCAGATATCCTAGGTATGTCTTACGGTTCATTGTTTGACGCAACTCAAACTAAAGTTCTTGACGTTGACGGTAAACAATTGGTTAAAGTTGTATCATGGTACGACAACGAAATGTCATACACTGCACAACTTGTTCGTACTCTTGAATACTTCGCAAAAATCGCTAAATAATTCTTGAGTCGATAAAAAGCAGGGCCTCTTGGTCTTGCTTTTCTTATATGGAAAAATGGATGACACCACAATCATCCATTCTTTTTTAATTCTGTTTCAAAAGTATCTGAAAGGGTAGTGAAGCTTAATTTCTCTAAAGTAAGCGGATGGGTAAAGGATAGTCGAAAGGCATGAAGCATAAGACGACTCGTCTTTGAATTGCTGTTATAGAGAGGGTCGCCCAAAATAGGGAAGTTATGATGCGAAAGGTGCACACGAATCTGATGGGTTCGCCCTGTCTTTAGTTTACAACGGACAAGGGTCGTTTTGTTTGGGAATTGCTTTAATCTGCTTACATGCGTTTCAGCATATTGCCCATTTTTTGTATCAACTATTCGTTTTCTGTGGTCATGGCGATCACGCCCAATTTTGTCTTTGAAAACAAGTTCTTTGCTGTTGATATTTCCGTCAACAAGCGCCCAATATTCCCTAGCAATCTCTTTTTTCTCCAATAAGCGGTTGAGAATGGGCAGGATAAAAGGATTTTTGGCAAAGAGAACCAAGCCACTGGTTTCCATGTCCAGACGATGAACGACATAGCAGGTTTGACCAACATAGGCACTGACATGGTTGAGAAGGGCGATTTCGTTTGGCTGATTACCATGCGTTTTCATCCCCTCTGGTTTGTTTACAATAATCAAGTGTTGATCTTGATAAACTTCCTGCACTAAGTCTGGGTTGCCCCAAGGGATTTCTTTTTCGGGATAATCTTCCTCGTCAAAAGTCAACTGGCAAACATCTCCAGGACTTACCATCTCGTTCCAATGAACTTCTCGCTGATTAATCAAAATATGTTTCTTGATTCTCAAAAAATGCCGAATTTTTCTAGGAATGAGGAGTTGTTCCTCCAGTAATTGCTTAACCGTCATTTGAGATAGAGAGTCTGGTAAAGTAAAAGTGAATTTCATACAGATATTGTAACAAAAAAAGCCCTATTTGGATAGGAAATAGCTAAATTCTTGTCTTCCTATGATGAAGATGATAAAATAAACGCATGAAATTAGATAAATTATTCGAGAAATTTCTTTCTCTTTTTAAAAAAGAAACAAGTGAACTAGAGGATTCTGATTCTACTAGCTTACGTCGTTCTCGCAGTGATCGAAAAAAATTAGCCCAAGTGGGTCCTATTCGAAAATTCTGGCGTCGCTATCATCTAACAAAGATTGTCCTTATACTAGGTTTGAGTGCAGGCTTGTTAGTAGGAACCTATTTGTTTGCTGTAGCCAAGTCAACCAATGTCAATGATTTGCAAAACGCCTTGAAAACTCGGACTATCATTTTTGACCGTGAAGAAAAGGAGGCTGGTGCCTTGTCTGGTCAAAAAGGAACCTATGTTGAACTGACTGACATCAGTAAAAACTTGCAGAATGCCGTTATTGCGACAGAAGACCGTTCTTTCTATAAAAATGACGGGATTAACTATGGTCGTTTCTTCTTGGCGATTGTCACTGCTGGTCGTTCAGGTGGTGGCTCTACTATTACCCAACAGTTGGCTAAAAACGCCTATTTGTCACAGGATCAAACTGTTGAGAGAAAAGCGAAAGAATTTTTCCTTGCCTTAGAATTAACAAAAAAATATAGTAAGGATCAGATTTTAACCATGTACCTTAACAACGCCTATTTTGGAAATGGTGTGTGGGGTGTAGAAGATGCGAGTAAGAAATACTTTGGAGTTTCTGCATCAGAAGTGAGTTTGGATCAAGCTGCGACTCTGGCAGGGATGCTCAAGGGGCCGGAACTGTATAATCCTTTGAATTCCGTAGAAGATTCAACCAATCGTCGTGACACTGTCTTACAAAATATGGTTGCAGCAGGATATATTGATAAAAACCAAGAAACCGAAGCTGCGGAAGTTGATATGAATTCGCAATTGCACGATAAATATGAAGGGAAAATCTCAGATTACCGCTATCCTTCTTACTTTGATGCGGTGGTTAACGAAGCCGTTTCTAAGTATAATCTAACAGAGGAAGAAATTGTCAATAATGGCTACCGCATTTATACAGAGCTGGACCAAAACTACCAAGCAAATATGCAGGTTGTTTATGAAAACACAGCGCTATTTCCGAGGGCAGAGGATGGAACATTTGCTCAATCAGGAAGTGTAGCTCTTGAACCGAAAACAGGAGGAGTTCGTGGAGTTGTCGGTCAAGTTGCTGACAATGATAAAACTGGATTCCGGAATTTCAACTATGCAACTCAATCAAAACGTAGCCCTGGTTCTACAATTAAGCCTTTAGTTGTTTATACGCCAGCAGTTGAGGCAGGTTGGGCTTTGAATAAGCTCTTGGATAACCATACCATGCAGTATGACAGCTATAAGGTTGATAACTATGCAGGAATCAAAACGAGTCGAGAAGTTCCTATGTATCAAGCCTTGGCAGAATCGCTTAATTTACCTGCTGTTGCCACTGTTAATGATTTGGGCCTTGATAAGGCTTTTGAGGCAGGAGAAAAATTCGGACTCAACATGGAAAAAGTCGACCGTGTTCTTGGTGTCGCCTTGGGAAGCGGTGTCGAAACCAATCCTCTTCAAATGGCTCAAGCATATGCTGCCTTTGCAAATGAAGGTTTAATGCCTGAAGCTCATTTTATTAGTAGAATTGAAAATGCTAGTGGTCAGGTCATTGCGAGCCATAAAAATTCACAAAAACGGGTGCTTGATAAGTCTGTAGCTGACAAGATGACCAGTATGATGTTGGGAACATTTACAAACGGAACAGGTATTAGTTCATCGCCTGCAGACTATGTCATGGCAGGAAAAACTGGTACAACCGAAGCAGTTTTTAATCCTGAATACACAAGTGACCAGTGGGTAATTGGCTATACTCCGGATGTGGTGATTAGTCATTGGCTTGGTTTTCCGACCACTGATGAAAATCACTATCTAGCAGGATCTACTTCAAACGGTGCAGCCCATGTTTTTAGAAATATTGCAAATACCATTTTACCTTATACGCCAGGAAGTACCTTCACAGTTGAAAATGCATATAAGAAAAATGGAATTGCACCAGCTAACACAAAAAGACAAGTACAAACCAATGATAATAGCCAGACAGATGATAATTTGTCTGATATTCGAGGACGTGCGCAAAGTCTAGTAGATGAGGCTAGTCGGGCTATCTCGGATGCTAAGATTAAGGAAAAAGCTCAAACAATATGGGATTCGGTAGTCAATCTATTTCGCTAAGATGCTTGTCAAAGCCTAGCTTTCTTGTTATAATAGATAGGATGGAGGCGTTATGGCACTAAAAAAAGCAAGCCTAGCTTGTGCGGTTTGTGGTTCGAGAAACTATTCAATCAAGATTAGTGGAACCCCCAAGCCTACACGACTAGAAGTAAATAAATTTTGTAAGCATTGTGGCAAGTACACTACACACAGAGAAACGAGATAGGAGAGAGCGATGCGTTTTATTGGAGATATTTTTAGACTTCTTAAAGACACAACATGGCCAACTCGCAAGGAAAGCTGGAGAGATTTTCGTTCTATCATGGAATACACAGCTTTCTTTGTAGTAATTATTTACATTTTTGACCAGTTGATTGTTTCAGGTTTGATTCGATTTATTAACATTTTTTAGAAGGTTAGTGGAGTTAATTACACTAGAAATCTTCTATTTATGAAAGGAAATATCATGGATAGTTTTGATAAAGGGTGGTTTGTTTTACAAACTTATTCTGGTTATGAAAATAAGGTAAAAGAAAATCTATTACAACGTGCACAAACCTATAATATGTTGGATAATATTCTACGCGTTGAAATTCCAACACAAACAGTGCAAGTTGAAAAAAATGGAAAGAGAAAAGAAGTAGAAGAAAATCGCTTTCCAGGTTATGTTCTTGTAGAAATGGTCATGACAGATGAAGCTTGGTTTGTTGTGCGAAACACACCAAATGTTACAGGATTCGTAGGATCTCACGGAAATAGATCAAAACCAACACCATTATTGGAACAAGAAATTCGTGACATTTTGGTATCTATGGGACAAACTGTTCAAGAATTTGATTTCGATGTTGAGGTTGGTCAAACTGTACGTATTATTGATGGCGCTTTTGCAGACTACACTGGTAAGATTACAGAAATTGATAATAACAAAGTAAAAATGATTATCTCTATGTTTGGTAATGACACAGTTGCAGAAGTAAACCTAAACCAAATCGCAGAATTATAACCCTGAGAGAGGCAAGACCTCTCTTTTTTGTGCAGTTAAGACGGTGTAGAGAACAGAATGGATGAAATGTGTCAAAAGTGTGTTTGAATCTGTTAGACTGTACACAGAAAGGGGAAGACTATGCTTAAAGAATTGTATGAAGAAGTCCAGGGGAGTGTGTACAAGTGTAGAAATGAATATTACTTGCATTTATGGGAACTATCGGATTGGGACCAAGAGGGCATGATTTGCTTATATGAATTGATTAGTAGAGAAGAAGGGCTAGTAGAAGATATTCCACGTTTAAGGAAATATTTCAAAACCAAGTTTCGAAATCGAATTTTAGACTATATCCGTAAGCAAGAAAGCCACAAACGAAGATATAATAAAGAACCTTATGAAGAAGTAGGCGAGATCAGTCATCGTATAAGTGAGGGAGGTCTGTGGCTAGATGACTATTATCTCTTTCATGAAACACTAAGAGATTATAGAAACAAACAAACTAAAGAGCAACAAGAAGAGCTAGAACGCATTTTAAGAAATGAACGATTCCGAGGGCGTCAAAGAGTCCTAAAGGACTTACGTATTGTGTTTAAGGAGTTTGACATCCGTACCCATTAGGAATTCATGCAAAAAAATAAAAAAAGTTTAAAAAAGGTGTTGACAAAGTTTGAAAAGTCGGTATAATAGTAAGAGTTGAAAATAACAACTCTGGTCCGTTGGTCAAGGGGTTAAGACACCGCCTTTTCACGGCGGTAACACGGGTTCGAATCCCGTACGGACTATGGGTATGTTGCGGTTGGAACACTTGATGAAAAAAGTTTAAAAAAGTTTCAAAAAAGTGTTGACAAGCGAAAGCGACTGTGATATACTAATATAGTTGTCGCTTGAGAGAAGTAAGTGACAAAGACCTTTGAAAACTGAACAAGACGAACCAATGTGCAGGGCACTACAACTAAGGTTGTAGTACTGAACAATGAAAAAAACAATAAATCTGTCAGTGGCAGAAATGAGTGAGAACTCAAACTTTTAATGAGAGTTTGATCCTGGCTCAGGACGAACGCTGGCGGCGTGCCTAATACATGCAAGTAGAACGCTGAAGGAGGAGCTTGCTTCTCTGGATGAGTTGCGAACGGGTGAGTAACGCGTAGGTAACCTGCCTGGTAGCGGGGGATAACTATTGGAAACGATAGCTAATACCGCATAAGAGTAGATGTTGCATGACATTTACTTAAAAGGTGCAATTGCATCACTACCAGATGGACCTGCGTTGTATTAGCTAGTTGGTGGGGTAACGGCTCACCAAGGC
>NZ_VMMU01000024.1:0-24804 GCF_013277385.1 Streptococcus sp. 544 | reverse complement strand
TTGACTGCAGGTCTGATAGTAGAACGGCAACGAACATGAAAGGGCGGTGCGGTTCGACCTGGTTCATATTCCTTAACAGAATGAACCTCGTGATTTTCCAACCTGCAAATCTCACTTGTACGACTGTCTAATACCGCTACGATTTCGTAGTGGTCACCGCCCAACTCCTTGATGGTATCTAGCGTCGCGAGGTTATTATAAAAGGTCGTCTCAGTCCTGACAAGCGTATCAGCCCTATGATAGGCGACCCCTGTACGTTCAGAAAGAGCCCTAGCCATTCTATCAATAGACCAGCCGCCTGTTAGGCCTTTATTGATTGTATCGCTGATAGATTTATAAACCGTGGCATCATGTCCCCACACATTTGTTGAGAATGTTTTACCGCTCCAATTGCTAGCCATCTTATGCTTAACTGCATCGACACCCAATATTGGTTTCTCTATGATTCCAAAATGTGCCAAGTTCTTAGCTTGATGGATTTTACCCTTGATGTAGACGTCACTCAGAGCCTCTGTGACCTTGTCATGTATGCCGTCTGGCTTTCCGTATAGTTCAGCTGTTAGACGCTCAATTTCGGCAAGCAAAGCCTCCTTGCGACTAATACGATGGCGATAGCTCAAAGCGTCCAACAAAGGTGTCGGTGTGTCAGGATTTAAGGCCATCTCACGAAACCTTTCAAGAGTTACGTGCTTAAACTCTCTACGCTCTTTATCTGTCAGATATTGCTTGGCCTCTGCGTGAGTCATTTTATTATCAACTGCATACCTGGCATAGAACTTCTCAATCTCAGAAACCAGCTGGTGTTTATAGTCAGCTAAGGATTGACCAATCTGGGCCATATACCTATCAGCAACTATCTGAGCGTTTTGTTCCTGTTGTAAAGCACGCTCAGTCCAGTACTCATCTATCTTTTTCTTTTCCTTGGTCGTCATGGTCATCCTCTACCTTTTTGAAATTAGTCTGAGAGTATGGATTTTGTCCTTGTTCCTGTTGTTCTTTCAATCGTTCCTCAACCTCTGGTTGATACCATGGATGTTGTTCACGAATGCTTAGGTCGTCTAAGATACCGATTGAGTTCACACAATCTTGAATGGCTTCAGACTCATTTGAAATGATGTCACGATTGAATACATAGGTAAATTTAGACGCGTCAAACGCTACTCCTTTATTTGTGGCATACTGTTCTACAAACCAAATGAATTGCTTGATGCCTTTTTGGAACTCATTTTCTAGCTCATTACAGTCCAAATCAAGGTCTGTATAGCGCCATTTAAGAGCCTGACCACTTGCATTACCTAGATTATCATCTTGGGTATCAATGGCTCGAGCAGCCTCATACAAGAACTTACGAGAGCGTTCGATATCTGCTTCAACTCCGCTAGTATCATTGTCTGCTTGTAGGGTATCTACACCACCATCACTAGAAACTTTGATAGAGCGGAACTTATTCAGATTATTCATGAACTCGCCCAAGTCTGCGCCCTGATAGTTTTTCAAAACATAAATCAGCTTCGGCATATCTGCCAACATATCAGCATTAGTAGACATTTGAAGTTGAATATTATCAATCAAAGACTTGGTTTGGACTAAAAGACCGTCCTCATACTCGTTGTAGCGGAATGGAATCAGAGGCACTTTCTCCCAAGTATAAGGAGTCCGTGTACCGTCTGCATTGACATAATAAAAATTTCCCTTGGTCTCCTTGGATAGTGGATTGAGTTCAAGGTGTGAACCTGTCCAAATATAATCTGTAATTCCTTGTTCATCGTAGTATTCTACAAATGTTTTGGTCTTCTTCACTCCGCTTTCGTAGACGGCTTGTTTGTAGACACGCACAAAGGCGGATAATTCCAAATGACGCTCATCTTTCCAAAAAGGGATAATCTGTTCACTTGGGATTTTAAACAAGCGTAGACGGCCGTTCTCGTCGTAATAAGGCAAGCCGTAGGCTATCCCTTTTATCACTGCTTCCTTACCGAGTGACTTAATCGTAGATAAAAGATCCTCGTCAAACACGCTATCTAAAAAATCTTGTGATTCTTCTCCCTCTAGCGAGATGGTAGGTTGTTTAGAAAACAAATACCCGACCTTCTGGTCTACCAGCTTCTTAAATAAACCCAATTCAATCCTTGAGTTCGTCCGCCAATCCACATCTACTTTTTTCTTTCGAATATCCGTTTGGTTTCGGTAATATTCGTAAGCCTGTTTCATCGTACTTACTTTCTCAGAACCCTGGTGTTCTCTTATCTCAATCTCTAGTATTTCATTTTGGGTTGTATTCTTAATCAACAACCGCCTAATTAACCATTTAAACCAATTACTCAACATTTCTCCTTCTCCTACCAGAATGATATTCCTGGCTGTCTCATATCGTCTTCAAACGCATATCTTGTAGCGTCGATTGTGTGGTCGTTTACTTCTTCTAGCTTAGGCTTGGGATTTCCATCACGATCAACTGCATAGTCGGCACTTTCGAACTCTCGTGCAATATTCGGCGTACGTTCTGGATCTATCACAATCGCATCCAAATCATCCAACCAACGCTCTCCATACTCACGACTATCAGGGCCTTTCTTAGCGCCTTGAACAAGCGGAATATTTAGCTGCAGTTTTAACTCATCAATCGACTTAGGTTCTGCGCTATCACAGGTTATCATCTGAGATTGATAGCCTTTCTCACGGATTCTTTCAGCTAATTCACGGTTGCTAATCTTCACGCCATAAATCTCATCAATAGCATAGATAACACGTTTCTTCTTGTCATAGTGCCATCTTACAAAAGCCAAAGGGTCGTTAGCATATCCAAAGTCATTTCCTTGTCGAATGTTATCAAACCTTGCTATCTCCTCGTCTGTAATCTTGCGGAATACCAGATTTTCAAATGGTGCTACACCAGAACCGATAGCCTCACCCAGATACTCCCAACGATAACGCTTCTCTGAACGTTCTCTCGTGGCCTCTGCTTCTTCTATGAATGCTTGGGATATATATGGGTTATCTAAGTAAGTTGAATGGTGTACGTAGGTATTAGGAGGCTGTATGACGCTTTCATATTTCTTATTCACCCAAGACTGTTTTCTTTTTGGAGGATTGTAAGAGTAAAAGAACTTATAAAAAAGACCATCAGCCAATTCTCCACGTAGGAGCGAGTTGGTGATTGTCTTTACTTCATCTTCAGTTTTAAACTCAGCTAACTCCTCAATCCAGCCTATCGCAAATGGAAAGCGACTGTCTTTCAAGGATTTGATACGTTCTGGATCTTGTGCACCACGGAAGATAATATAATTCCCTCTTGGGATGTAGGTTATCTTCAAAGGGGACTTATTAATCTTAAATAAATGACTAACCCCTTGCTCACTAATCGCCCATTTCAATTGCTCATAGACCGATTGTTCTAAGGTATTATCCGTCTTACGAATACACACAGCATTGACTGGATAGCGCATAATCAGTTGAATGATAGTGTGTCCGATGTCGCTGGACTTACCAGAACCACGCCCACCTTTTTCAACCACGTGTAAGATTTTAGGTTCAAATGCTGCACGCCACATAGGATAAAAAGCTTTTGGGATAAATTCACTCATTCTACGCTTCATCGCCAACTCCTATATCATCAACGAATTGAACAGCTGAAGACATCTCGATTTCTTTTCTCTCTAAATATGCTCCGTTTACTTTGAATATATGGTCTATAGAGCGCTGTCTTTCCTCAATCGTCGGAGTAAACTCATAAGTCGTTTCCGATACCTCCACACCTTCAGCGGTCTTTACAGTTTTCTTAGAATACCCTTGTTGAGTTTCCCCTCTAGCAATACTAGCAGAAATTGCCAAGGCTTCTACGATTGACATTGAACGTTCGTCAAAAAGTTCTTCAGTACGTTTTTTAATGTATTCAGAAATGTCAACTTTTGTCAACAATCTTTGTCCTATAGACCTCGCTGTTTTATCAGAATACCCTGCTTTTATTGCGGCTTGTGTTGCATTTCTACTGATGATGTACTCATCAGCGAAATGTTTCTGTCTCTCGTTCAATTTTCCATCACCACCTTTTCAAATAATCAAAAAAAGTCACACGATGTGCGACCTTTTCAAGACCTCTCACTGCGAATTAAAATCGCAATTGGAACGACAGGACTCGAACCTGTGACATCTTAATTCCCTAAACAGGACTTAATCCGTCTACCATATATCCATTAGCTAGCATGAGACTACTGCTTTAAACGAGTGACTTTGGATAACTTATAGTTTATTACCTTGTCCACAAATATTCCTACTTGTATCACTCATGCACGATTGGTTAGACCAATCACTCCTTACATCGCAAACTACTAAGCCATTTTTCAATTAACGAAGACCCCGCTAAAAGTCTAAGCTGCTTTACTCTTTGACTTTACTCTTATCCTTGCGAGACTTGAGTAGGCAATCTAATTGCCGAAGTACACTTTCGTTTGTGACGGGCGATGACTTTTGCTTTTTTTGAGTTTTTTCTATCTTGAATAGCTTTTAAAATATAAAAATCATCTTTCATCTATCACAGACACGCATCGCCATGTGTTTCATTCTCTTTTGAAGAACAAAATGCACAGCGCCTGCTTGTTATCGATTGTTTTGCGGACAATCAACTCACCTTACATACTTTTGGGAGGCGCCCAATTTTTGTAAGATATAGTATTAAGCTCTTGTTGCACCTCGAACCAAATACCTCTTTCCTCTTATAGACTCGTTTCACAGCCAAACTGCCACGTTTGCATTTCCTCAGCACCTTGCCGTTGGAATCTCCCTGCTTTAACTTCGCCCACCTATTCCAAAATTGAAATAGTTAAGATTAAATTGCTTAGATTGACCATTTCTGGCAGGATGTTTGATAGATTTAAAAACATCCTTTTCCTGAGTTACCACAGATTATCTAGGCTAAGCCCTAAAAATGCAAGACGACTACAACCTTGCGTGTGTATTAAATTTTGACTTCATTTTTATTTTTTGTAGTCTTTACAACCTCTGAGGGAATCAAACCCTCTAGCTTATAACTTACCTAGGATATAAGTAGCTACGCAACCATGCGAGGTTCGGTCACTTCTGCAACCATTTTTAAGTTAATGAGTGATATATGAATGCTAAGCCTACTGCCTACCCCATTCTGGGACACAAACACTCAAATGACAGTAGCTGGAATTGAACCAGCTGGTCTAGCAGTAAAACGCACGTTTGGTAAAAGTTTCAAGGAGACCCAAACAACCTGCTAACCTGTCCTTACTGTCTAAGAGGCCGAAGCCTCTGTATTTTTAGGAGTCCTCATGACTGTTCGTTGCCAATCATTGGATAATACTATTTTAGCACCTTTTTCCGCTCCAATTCTCCCAAGATTTTCCCAGATTTTTCCCAAGATTTTCCCAGAAATCACTTGTAGACTAAAAGGTTGCTAGCTTGATAGGACTCTGCAAACTCTAATAGAGCTTTGTTTAATATCCGATAATACTCACTGGATGAGTAGCCTAGTTCTGAATAAATGCTGTAGTCTTCCCTCCTTTTCTTCCTGCAATATCGTTCGATTAGGATACGTGTATATTCCATATCGGAAAGATTGTTGATTGCTTTAGCGATTAGTTCTAGGTCCTGCTGAGCTGATACTCTACGCACGACCATGCTTTCTACCTGCTTACTTGTCTGACCACTTGATGATCTTGGCTCAAGTGAGTAGGATATTGTTATTTTCGGAGCGTATTCTTCTCCAGCAATCCGTCTCAGACGACTGTATTTTTTAAGGACTTTGATAGCTTCCTTTCTGGTCTTCTTTTCATCGATGATATCCAATAATTCTATTTGCACACGAACTCCTCCTCATGATATAATAGTTCTGCAAAACTATACCATGAAGGTCAGCCGTGTGCTGGCTTTTTTCTTGCCTTGCTCCGCTTTTAGGTGTATACTGTATGTATACAAAATAAAGGAGAAACAAATGAATACTGTTAAAACTCGTAAGGTTGGGAACTCTGTCACTGTGACCATTCCGAAAACACTCAATGTTCCAGAAGGTCAGGAAATGTTTGTCTACAAGGGTGTAGATAATGTCATTGTCCTGGCTCCAAAAATTCCAGACCCATTTAGTGGTGATGCGGATCTACGCATGGAAGATGACTTCGAGGGGGTGAAATTCCTTGACAGCGAAATATGATTACATTCCAGAAAAACAGGACATTATCTGGATTGACTTCGACCCGTCTGTTGGACGTGAGATTCAGAAACGCCGTCCTGCTATTGTCGTCTCGCGTAGAGAGTATTCGGAGCGAACTGGATTTGTGGCTGTATGCCCTATTACACACGGTCAAAGCAGACTAGAAGAACAAGGCCTGCTCGTTCCTGTGCGTTCCAATAAGGTAGATGGCTCTGTCAATCCACTCCAACTCTATACTTTTGACTTTAGAGAGCGCAAGGCTCAAAAAATTACAACCATGGATACAACCAGTTTTCAGAAGGTTGTCCAACTCTACAACTTCATCTTTGAAGCCTAGTCCTTATGGATTGGGCTTTTTTATTCCTCCAAAAATTCAGGGTTTTCGTAGATGTTGCCGATGACTTCTTCATGCTCAGTCCACGCATATCCTTCTCCCAAGTCTTTTAGGTATACAGCTGGCATTCCACCTATGAATGTACCACCATATTCTTTTTCTAAATACACTTCATGTGGACATCCTCTTGTGCATTTGATAATATCTCCGACAAAGACCTCTTTGCCGTTCTTATCCTTGAGTCCTGTTGATTGCATGATAGAGTCATAATCATCAAAATGTAACCACTTTTTTCTATCTTCAATCCAAATGACAGGACAAGTCCAGTTTTCATCATCTGTGTCACAATTGCCTACCATGACTTTGTAATTCATTTCTTTTCGCAGTCTATCCCACGCTCTAAATTTTGGTATCATAACATCACCTCATCCCCAACTTTCACTTTCTCATACACGTCCTTCGTAACTACAAACACCCCGTAGTCACGAATGGTAAGCGTGTATAGCTTCCCCTGTCGTCCTTTCTCAAGGACTTTACCGAATATCTCTGCTCCTGCATTATCCGCCTTATAGATAACCATTGGCTTCTTCTTTTCTAGTTCTGCAATCCTGTCCATCTGCCAGATGTTTAGTCCGGCAGATAGAAGAATCCAGATAGCTATGAATCGTTTCAATCTGCGACCTCCTCAAATTTCATAAACGCCATCCAATGCGTAGTACCTCTTTGTTGCCCAAACAATGGTTTAAAAGGTACAGATTTAAGAACTTCTTTAACGTTGATTTGACAATCAGACCATTTGAAAACTAGAGTACCTCCAACTTTTAGAACTCTCATACATTCTTCAAAACCCTTGGCTAAATCTTCCGACCAGGTAATTTTATCCAGCTGGCCATATTGTGATCGCATAATTGAGTTTTGACCTGCCCATTTTAAATGTGGCGGATCAAATACTACTAGATTAAATGTTTCATCATCGAATGGCATATCACGAAAATCTCCGACAACGTCAGGGTTTACGTTTACCTTTTTTCCATGTATTTCAAATTTTTCTTGTCTGATGTCCATGAAAGTTGTATGACTCTCATTTTTATCAAACCAAAACATACGACTGCCACAACAAGCGTCTAGTATTCGTATATCTCCCATCACTCAACTTCCTTGCTCTTAGTTTCTCCAGTAAGTCTATTTTCTAAAATGTGACTTGTATAGCAAATATCACTTTTATACGTATAGTGATCAACGGTTTCTTCAACCCATTGGCTTCGTGTGTACGGGTATCGTTCAGGTCGTTTCATGTTACCACCTCATATATAAATATTTCGTGTCAATATCTTGTTCTAAAATACAATCCCTTAACGATTTCAAAACATCTAATGCATCATTGACCGTTCCCCATTTATTTACAGGTTCATACTTTACATATTTTTCAGGATACTGTTCTAATTCAGAGATACCGCGTTGAATGTTATCTAAAACATCAGCTATGTTGTACGTAGTGTCTTGGTCAAAATCCCAATCCATAGCAATTCTAAACATCTTCCCGAGATTGTAGGTCGGAGAACTATATTTAGGTTCAGCGATACGAATATAATCTCCGTTTTCTATTTTCGCTAAGATTTCCAAATCATAACTCATCACTCCATCTCCTCCATCTTTACTTTATATATTCGCTCACCTCGATACTTGCTCTCGAGTTGAGCCTTGCATTTAGCAGCATCTCCTTCTTTCTTAAAAAAGTGAGTTTCGTCTACCATGTTGTCAAAATATAGTGTTACTGTGTATGACATTTTCTCTCCTTTATTTATTAAATAATAGGCTTATTTTGTGAATATTTTTTCTAAGGTTACAGGTTACATCACTTTTCGCAAAACATATTTTATAAAAAACAAGAATGCTGTTATATCAACGTTTATAGCACTTGCTATTTTTACTTATTAAATATTTTATATAAATGATGTAACCTTACTAATAGACACCCTAAAACAGCAGTAGTATCAAGGGTTTAGGAGGGTTACATCACTTTTTTAAAAATTTTATCAAAAACAGCACTCAAACCCTTGATATAACTGGTTTTTCCTGCGGTTACATCAATGATGTAACCTGATGTAACCGAAACACGATTTTTGACCGTTTTTTGCCTAAAAGGTTACATCATTTTCGCTAAGGTTACATCACTTCTGTTTGTATATTTTTTCTAAAATATGCACGTAGTGTCTTACCTTTAACCTTCTTTATTTTGTATTCCCAATCCTGATTGTTGTCCATAATCAACTTGATTTTCCTAGCAATCTTTTCACCTCTCGCACTATCAATGTCAAAAACATTCTTTAATATCTGTTTGGCAGACACACTCGATTGAAGCTTCACACCTTCATATATCAGGCCGGACTCATTGCGATAGCTGCCATCATTGAAATAGAACCAGGTATATTGATGCTGTTGAGTGACTGAGAAGTCTTCCCACTCTTCTGGAACCAGCATTTCAAGATAATCGTATACCTGTGATTCTGCCTCATCTTTATAAGTGAAGCTCTCCTTATAGACCGCAAGCTCATTTTCGAACTCATCATCAAAGGTAAGCATAAATCCTTTTTTGTAAATAGCGACTGCTTCACCCCAAAGCTGGAGCACATCATGATCTGTCATATCAAACGGCTTGACAAACTGTTGGCCTGCATCTACCAGCACAGGCAGAAAGCGCCGTTCACCAGTCTTGTCTCCCAGGTACTCGATTTTATTGCTGGTCCTTGCGATAACAAAGTTTTTAGGAAATTTTTCGGCTCTGCGACCGTAGGATCTACGGAAAGAAAGTTCTGTTTTAGTCACGAACGCTTTTAACTCATCAAAAGTAGTCTTTCTGGACGCGACCATCTCATCATCGTTGACAATCAGGGATTTTAGCATGATCTCATAGTTATCTTTATCCATAAAGTCTTTAGCCGAATCCGTGTACCAGTCAACAGCTATCTTTTGCAAGAATGTGGTCTTACCGGCACCTTGACCACCGACCAAATCGAGCGTGTAGTCAAATTTGACCCAGGGATTAAAAACCTTAGATACCGCACCAACAAAGAACATAATAGCTATTTTCTGAACAAAGATGCTATCCTCTGCACCCAACCAAGTTTGAAATACCTGGGCAAGTCGTTCTTTATGATCCCATGACTCATAAGCATTTTCCATATATTCCTTAACCGGATTGTAGGTTTTTTCTGCAAAAAATGCTTCGATACCGTCTCTTAATGCTCCAGCCTTGAAAACTGTCTTGAAGTGATTTTCCAAGTATACACTCAAATAGGATTCAAAGGCAGACGGTAACTGCCCCTTTCTTAACTGAATAGCATCTAGTTTGACATCCTCTACAATTTCATGTTCTCCAGTAAATTCATTGTGCCTGAGAAAGTCGTTGAGCTTGTTATCGCTCTTCATTGCAAGCAGAACATTTCTGGGACTGTCGGCCACGATAGATTCAATTTCAATCTCTTCGCCTTCCTCGTTCAATATTTTTTTCTTCCTACGTGAAAACTGCTTAATTGAAATATTCACGACATCACCTATTCTGGCCACCCCCCCTCATGTGTTTCTTGATCATGGATTCGACAGTTCTACTTAATTCTTTATGACTAAGAGGTTCTACCGAATTATTATTGGCTGTTTCTGCAAGTGTTAAGATATAGTTTGGATCAACTGACCGACTCAAGAGTCCGCCGACAAACTTTGCGAGCGTATCATTCCTGCTACCTTCATTACCAAACCCTAGGACAACCATTTCAAAGAGTTCTGTTGTCCTGTTTCGCTTACCAGCACCTTTACTAATTTGATAGTAGATATTATCCAGGTCACTACCAGAGTTCTTTTTGTTGTATTCCTTCTTAATGGCCATAACAAGAGAACGACTAGCCGTAACCATAGTGCCACCCTCTTTAGACTTTTTCTTGTCCCAAGTATAGACACCTTTGGGAGTTTTAGACGGAGCTACCACTACGTAATTGTTTGGATGCGCTTTGATATCCACACCGGGCAGAAATTTAATCATCTGGGTCATGGACACATCAGGATGTTTAAAATAAAAAATATGTTTACCGCCACTGGCTGTCTTCGCCTGAAGTGTTGGAGTTATCAAGTTCAGATGCTCCCAATTGGCCAGACTCTCATAGCCGTTATGCTTGCCATGTAAGTCAATATCGATTACGAAAAATTTGTCAGTCCGAACAGCAATATTGCTATCCGGATACTGATTCCAGTAATTTTCAATTTCCTGGGCAGTCATTGGTGGCTTATCTGCAAATTTAATCGCTGGTTGCTTTCCGTTAGGCACTACGGGAATTACGGAAAACCCCGCTTTTTGATATTTGAGAGCATATTCTTTCATTCCCATTTTAGTTACTCCTTAGAACGGCAAATCATCGTCTTGAATATCCATCGGGTTGTCATTCCCAAATGTATCATTCGAACTTTGTTGATTACGGCTTTCCAACATTTGGAAATTCTCAGCCACGACTTCTGTTACGTAGACACGTTGTCCTTGCTGGTTATCGTAACTACGAGTCTGAATACGGCCTGTCACCCCGATAAGTGAGCCTTTTTTAGCCCAGTTTGCAAGATTTTCGGCTTGTTGGCGCCACATAACGCAGTTGATAAAGTCAGCCTCACGCTCACCATTTTGACTCTTAAATGTACGGTTTACTGCAAGAGTAAAAGTCGCAACTGCTACATTTTGCGGTGTATAGCGGAGTTCAGCATCACGGGTCATGCGCCCTACAAGTACAGCATTGTTAATCATTTGATTCCGTCCTTTCAATCGCAAGGCTAAAGTTATGTTCATTGATAGAGATTGGTAAAACGACACCTTGCTTATTATCATCTGTAATAATATCAAACAAGGCAGTTAATACCTGTTTTCCGATAAGCAACTGTGTACCAGTCAAAGATTCCTCGCTATTAAGTTCGACATACTTCTTTTCCATTATTCAATACCTTTCGCTTTCTTCGCATCTGCGATAATCTGCTCAGCTTCTTTCAAACGGCCAGCTGGGATGCTTTCAGGTTTGTCAACACCCATCTTATCGATGAACCATTTTCCAATTGTTGCAGCAGGACTCCCTGTAGCTTCTGCCATATTTTTGAGTTCTGTCCGAATGGTTTTAGCCTGTGCTCCTGTAATGGTTTTGAATCCGTTACTTTTAGCTGGAGCTTTGCCCGGTTGCTCTTGCTGGCTATTTGTTTTTTGAGCTGGTTTTTGCGATGTACGGCCTGTTTGGTTATTCTGATTATGATATTCATCCGTATCAGGATCCTTATTGTCATCAATCATAAAGAGTCCGTTTAGCGCGTATTTACGTGCATAGCTGGATGCAGCACCTGTGACTTGACTACCATCCATCCCTTTTTTGCTATCATCTTCTCTAGCATATGCTGTAGTCCCAATGGTTTCACCAACTGCATAAAGAGTCGCAGTTGCTTCGACATAGTACCTATCACCAATCTGCACAATTCCGTCTTGCAAAATCAACACCGCATCATGTTCCTGCAAGATTGGCTTCAGCGCTTCTAAGATGTCCTCAGCGCTCCGATAGCTGTACTTCCCAAAGCTATTATACTGTCCTTTCGGAGCAACCAAACTCTGCTGGATGCTCTGTAAAGTAACAAAGATTGAGGATTGTTGTTTTGTTACCATAAATCCCCCTTTATAAACTTCTCAATAGATCAAACAAATCAGGCTTAGTATTTTGACGCTCGATTTTTTGAACATCGCCACCATTTGGATAAGTTAGATCAAATGTAGCCTTAACCCGAACAACCTCCATTCCGTGTACTTTGGCCGCTGCTTTTACCGCTGTTTTCTGTTCGAGATAAGAATTGTATGGCATTGTAAGAGCACTCTGAATATTGTCCACAAAAACGGCCTTTGTAGCTAATGAAGAACGATTGTTCTTGAGTTCATTTAAAAACTGTCCGTTTTCTTTGTTACGCATTACAATATAATCACTTGAAAGTTTCATTTTGATTCTCCTTAGAAATAAAATTCAATGACACGCACGTCATGTTGTTGACGGCTGCCTATTACTCGCCATAAAAGTTGGCGATAATCGTCATAATCTCCATCCGATGGATTAACAGGGTCCAGGACCACAATAGTTTTAAATTTATGCTGAAGGCCATCAACCCCTACACCCAACACCTGGCTTGTAGCAACCACATTTGTCTGTTCGAGGGAGTCCTTCTTATCTCCAGTCCAAATACCAATTTCTGGATGACGTTCTCGAATGACCTCTACAATCTGCTTGGATTTGCTAACTATCAACATATCTGTCTTACTGGTCAGCAGAAGATCCAATTGAAGTAGCATTGGAGTATCTGCATTAACTGCTTTCAACTTTGGAAAGTCAATCTCAAAACCTGTCTGAGTAAGATATCGTTCAAAAGTCTTTCGACCAAATGTTTGTTTGGCCATGGCATATTTACCATTTTTCCCAACGATGTTCAATTTCCTAAATTGTTCTAATTCCTCCGGATTAGCTGTTAGACACCAGATGGGTTCAAAGACAACCTCAAATCCGTTGTTTTCCTCCGCTTCCTCAATAGCTTCTACTTCTTCCCAGCGGAAAAAATTTGGCAGATTACTTACATAGCTTTCATAATCTCGGAAGTCATCCCACTCTTGCTTAGAATAGCTGAACTTGGAATACTTCATCTTGCCGTGGGCTAGTTGCCAGTTTTCCTTTTGATTAGGATCAGCCATTCCAAAAAATGTTTTTTCAAGCGGGTAGAAGTTTTGTCCCTTCTTCCTGATGGGCGTTGCTGACAATCCTACAGTATAGCCACGTTTGACCTTTTGATAAGCCTTCACATTGGCATCACTAGACATATTCTGCCACTCATCAATAATGAACACATCACACTCAATAGACTCATCGCTTGCAAGTCTGTTCTGTAATCTACGGTCCGTCATGGTTTCTAATTCAAAATCAGTATTGTAGCCTAGATTTTGATAAGTGCTGCTCCAACCATCCAGGATGGCCAACCGATTATTGATTACTAGGACCTTTTTGGCTTTCTTGTGCTTTGCTATTTCAAAAGCACAGATGGTCTTACCACGCCCCCCATACGCCTCAAGGAAAATCCCAGGGCAATTACGGTCGCTTCGTTTAACTGCTTCAGCTTGCCATTTGCGTAATTCGATTGCCAATGTCCACAATCACCTCCTCAATATCTTTCCTCTGGGCATAGAAGAGCCCAAGCCTTGCAGCTGCCCTCACATCGTTGTGGTGGCTTTTTTCAAAGGACCATAACCCAAGAGCTTTCAGCAAGTCATTTGGTATATCTGTCTGATAACCTGCGTTACGCTGCAGAACCAAGTCCGGATAGCATAGTTCAATGGCTGCAATAGTTTCTACAACTGAGTTGTCCCTGGAATAATCATTGTCCCTAACCTCAAATTTTTCAACGACCACTATGTCGAACTCAAGACCGCGCCCAATCTCTTTGAACCAGTTTTTAAAGTTTTGAGCGCCATAAGGTACTACCCAATAGTCAACAAGCTTTGCATTATCCAACAAGACAACTCCTGTTGTGCTGGTTTCAATTTTATTACTGCTTGGATCAATAGCTAAAATTTTCATCAAACACCAACTTTCTCAGTCAGCACTCCTGGATAAAGGGCAGTGTTAAACCAATTTTGTTTATTCACCTTTGCAAAGGCAAATAGCAATTTAACTTCTTTTGCTTGTTTTTCGAATTTTCGAATATCTTCTTCCGATTCAAAGATAGGTTTTTCCTTATATTTAGCGACTGTTACCAGCTTGTACTCTGGAGTAAATACCGGCTTTTCATTTCCTTGATCAAGATTTGTTTCATCTACTTTTACAAAGCGAATTGCAACATCAAATAGAAAACCTTCAGTAACAAGTACTTCAATCGATTCTGGTCCAATCACAACAGCTAGTGAATCTGTTACTCGTGTTTTATTCATCAATTCCATTACTTAATCACCAACTTTTCTGTCCGGACAAGCTCCGCACCTTTAATTTTCTTACCAGATTTAAGCAACTCTTTGAGTGTTTTTTTGTCCGGCGCAAGCGTCACTTTTTTTGTAAAATATTTTTTCGGAAGGTCATCTTCGTTGACCTTGACTGATTCTGGATTCTTAGCAATTTTTATAATCAGGGCACCACTCTTAACTTCGGTTTGACCTGTGACATTCATAGCTGTCATAATGTTATCCTTGACATAATCCAGTTTTTTCTGTGCTGCCTGTTTCTTCGCTTTGAAGCTCTCTTCCTCAGCCTTGTACATGGCCACGTCGGCTTCTAAATTCTTGATAACATGGGCATATCCTTCTGCTTTCTGTTCGAATTGTTCTTGCCAATCGATAGCCTCAAGAGTGTCCGTTTTTGTTTCGTCATCAATATCCATTTGATAAATTGTCAGGAACTGACCTGTTAGTTCGTATAAACTGGCCATTACTTCGTCACCTCTTTCATCAATTTATTTGCTTCTTTGATTAGCAAACGCATAACGTTGCTATCAGTTTCTTTCTCTGCTGCTCTTGTCAGCATTTCCACCCACTCACGTCTAGTATCATTCTTCCAATCAACCAATTCAGTGAGTGCCTGTGTATGGTTATAGTAAGGCGAGTAGTCGTATGACTTATCTTCCAAGCGAACGCATCTGCCTGCCTTGATGTCTTTGGCCAAATTCGCCCTCACATTACTATTTGTTGTACCGACAACCTCAGCCACTTCATCGCATGAGGCAGCAGGGTGCTCTCTATAATATTCCCTGATTCGTTCCGCTTGAGTCATGTTTCTTCTCCTTATTTCAACCCTTCGGGCGGTTCCACATCATATGTAAATTGTTTACCTGAACTTCTCAGGTTCATCCGTGCGACATTGTTAGCTATTCGCTGACGCTCTTGCCGCTTCATTTCAGCGTGGTCATCCAGTGTATTCACTAGCGACCATAGTCCAATCCCTACGATTGTTACCAGGTAAATGTATTCCATCATTTTGCGTTTTCCTTTTCTTTGTAGATTGCTACGATTTTCTTCAAGTCTGCGATTTCTTGATTTGATTCTTGAAGTTTTTCTTGTGTTTCAATCAGTGATTGATTGAGATCCAAAGCGACCTCTTTCCAGTCAATATTAGTTTCTTCGACATCTTCCGAAAAGTAGTTTTTAATTCTTGCTAGTAGGTTCATCCAACTGACCTCATTTTCTTGCTTTTCGCCATTTCTTTCTTCCAAGTTCGAGTTCCTCTGTATTGCAGATAAGCATCAAAACCTTTAATCGTGACAAGTTGGCCATCATTCCTAAGATGTTTCTGTTGGCTAGGTAGCTTTTTCATCTCGCGTCTCATGTCTCCCGCTTGTCGCTTTGAGCATCCAAAGATGTGTTCTAATTCTTCATCATTAGCAGAGACTTTTTCAATAATCACATCTTTAATTCTTACAATTTCAACTGCTTCCATTTTTACTCCTTTCGTGTTATAATTCAATTAGTAATTTTTGATGAGCGCCTGACTTCGTTAGGTGCTTTTTTGTTTTGCCTTAGACAGAAAGTCTAATCATTGACAAGCTTGGCTTTTAATTCAACTTCAATAAGACTAAGTCGATCGATTGCTTCTTGCAATTCTTCGGCTTTTTTTGATACTTCTTTACAGGCTTCCTTGAATTCTTCAATACCAGAAACTTCAACATTAAGCCGATGTCCTATTGGTCTCATCTCTACTCCTTTCTGTTTGTGGTATAATGAAATCAAAAACGAGGTAATTCTGATGTTTAGTTTGATTGATATTTTGAATATTTCTGCTGCATGGATTGGTGCTATAACGGGTGTCACAGGTCTGTTTTACTCAATTTTTATAAATAGAGCTCGATTATTGATAACAGATGCCTATGCGATGGAAGTGTCAAATGAAGCACCTTACAAATATTCTTTTAAGCTTGTTAACCCAAGTAACAACACATACACAATCAAAAGTATTCAATTGTTCGATGATGACGGAAAGGAAATAAAAGATAATCATTTCGAACCATATGATAGCCTCCCTTTTCAAATACTTCAAAAGTTTATTTTGAGAAAAGATGATTTACATTCCTATCCTTTCGAAGTTGATGAAATTATTTTCCCCCATAGCAGTATTACTTATTCTTATTACTTGGATAGTTTACCGTGTAAAATCAAGGTCAAGACTAGCAAGAGAATTCGTTTCATTTTCAAACACAAATCATTCCATCCTGTCTTTAATAAAGCAAAATAGATTTATTACAGCACAAACTACATTTACGATTGTTACTATGATTAGTCCTAGTTCGTTCATCTTCCTTCTCCTCTATTTCCTACATGTTCAACCATTTCCTAACCAAATCAGTGCTGTCAACGCTGTTGATGGTTTCAGGAATAGTAGATAACTCTACTATCTTGACCCAGTAGCTATCTAGCACTTTCTTATCAACGTAGACCGCTTGTTCGCATAAACCGATGTGTCCATCAATGACCATCGCTCTACGGACAAGTAGGTCTTTTTCTGTTTCCAGTTCAATACGTCCAGCAATATTGCCAGAGATTTCAAGGTACTTGTCTGGTTCTTCCATCCATCCTCCTTTCTATTTCTAATCTCCATTTCTGCTATAATATAAACAGAAAGGAGTTAACCTTATAACTTTTAAAGAATATTTGACAATAGCAAGCAAACGCGACATCTACGATGATGGTAAAGACTTTGATTTTGAAACCATCTTTGCTAGAGAAATATTACGTTATGCACACGATTCCGAACTGGAAACCAAAACAGGTTTCTTTCGTCATCTTGAAATCATGGATGCCGAAGCTTGGTTTATCGAACTTGCTCACTCAGTCTATCAAGATTTTGAGAAATCAATTTCAGATTCTCACTAATCGAGCGTGACTTTTTTTGATACGGCAATCTCAGAAATTTACCACCAGAGCTGACTACCTTAATGATTTTTTCAAGGTGGTCTTTTTCTTGTTCAAGAGCATCAATAAATTCTTCCATCCGTCCTCCTCAAATCTTTCCGTTGAGTACCTGATTGCCGTCAGGTGCTTTTTTGGTTTTAATTACATTGTTACGGTTAAACCGCAATATCGGGCAAAAAAATAATATCATCCACTGATACTTCAAAAACATTAGCGATTTGATACGCTTTTGAAACACTTGGCTCTGTTATTCCACGTTCCCAATGCCCCCATGTATCAACCGAAACATTTACAGCTTCTGCTGCATCACTTTGTCTCCAATTTTTGAGTGTTCTTAGTGTTTTTAAAGTCATTTTTTGCACATTACCACCTCCTTATCTAAGTTCATCTAATCTGACTTTCCATCGCCCTGAGTTCAATCTCATGGCTGACTTGTCTAAATAGCTTCTCACACGCTATTTTTGCTTCTCTGTACGTTGTGTTCTCGCTGATGAAGTAATCAGCAAGTTCAATGATCTTATCTTCCAATTCTAACTCGCTTTCAAATGTGGTATAATCAAAATAAAACGATTGGAGAAATCTCATGTCTAAAAAAACTTGTTTTGTAGTTTCCGCTATTGGTCAAGAAAAATCAGAAATCAGGAATCATTCAGATAGTGTTTTAAAACACATTATTAAACCAGCATTATCTGATAAGTATGATGTGACAAGAGCCGATGAACTATATCATTCTGATAAAATAGATGAAAAAATATTTAAGGCTTTATCAGATTCAGACCTAGCTATTGTTGATATAACAGGAAATAATCCAAATGTCTTTTTGGAACTTGGCTATCGTAAAGCCTTAGATTTACCAACTATATTTTTAAGACAACAAACTGATGAAGATATTCCATTTGATATTCGGACAATCAATATCATTCAGTATGATTTAAAAAATGCCAGCGGTACAAATATGCTGGATTCTGTTCAAAAAACTATTGAACGAATTCAAAAAACCGAGGAAACTTTAGATTTTTCAACATTGAAAAACAAAAATAATGATGGAAAGGACTACGTTACAACTCAAGAATTCTCGCAATTAACATCTACAATTAACAATATTTATGACGCTGTCGAAAAATTGTCACATGAAGTGAAAAATATTTCAAAGACTAATCATTCTACAACTCAAGAAGATATTATCATGATGGCCTTCCAAAATCCTGAAAAACTAGAGAAATTCTTTGAGTTGCAGAATAAATACCCTAACGTATTTTCTCCTAATAATACTAATTAGCTTGCTCTAGACGAACTAACCTTTCTTCTAATCCCTTAATGTAGCCTTTGAGGTAATTTACCATGGCTACATTTTTTTCTATCTCTTCCTTTAGAGTTTCTAGTTCGGTCATATTTCCTACTCCTTATCTTTTTTATCATATCGGTACTTCACTATCTGACGAATAGTAAAAGATACAATCACAAATCCTGCTAGGATTATCAATCCAGTTTCTTCGCTCATTGCTTTTCACGGCAAATGATGGTACACTATCAAGTAGAGGTTGGGGCTTCTGCCCCTTTCTCTACTTTTTATTTTGAAGCTTACGTTTGTGTTCTAAGATTTGTTTGTGCCACAAACGTGCTTCTCTGGTTAAGCCTAGTACCAAGATGACGGTTGCAGTGTCCTTGGTTGCTAGGCTTTTTATGATGTGTTCCATCATTTGCCTTACCTCCTTTCCCTTAAGCTTGATTATATTATACTGCGGTTTAACCGCAATGTCAAGTGTTTTTTGCGTTTTTTTCGCATTTTTTTATTTTATTCTTTACTTTTTTGCGTTTTTGCCGTAAAATATACTATGTAAGGAGGGGCGGAAATGAAAGTCGAAAACAAAGAAATTTTTGCCAATAATCTAAGTTTTTACATGGAGCAAAAAGGAGTAGACAGAAATACATTATGTGCAGACTTGGATTTGAAATACACTACAGTTCGTGACTGGCTAAAAGGAATAACTTATCCTCGGATTGGTAAAATTGAACTTTTGGCAAACTATTTTAATATAAATAAATCTGACCTTATCGAAAACAAAATTTCTACTGCTCAACCGTCAGACTCCCTTTTAGAAGAAATTACAAACACAGCTCGAAAATTAAACACTGAAAATAAAAAAATCGTTCTACGAACGTCTGAGGATCTTCTGAAAGAGCAGAAAAACGAAGAAGAAGCGAAGATAAACGAAGTATCGGAAGTTATCAGCTTGTACCAAGTTGAGGTAGTATCTGAGACGGCAGCAGCTAGCGGATTCAACTACGGATTTGGTTATGACGATACAGACAGAGAGACTATAGAGGTTGACGAGCAACCACCACGTCACGATATTGCGACTAAGGTCAGCGGAGACTCCATGCAGCCTGACTACCAAGACGGAGATATTCTCTATTTAGTAGACAAAGGACTGACCACCTACAACGGCGATTTGGCAGTTATCGCATACGGAGACCGTTCTTACTTCAAGAAGATATATACCGAAAACGGACGCTTACGCCTAGTGTCACTCAATGACAAGTATGAAGACATCATTCTAGACTTCCCACCAGCCGAAGACACACACATCAAGATCTATGCGGTTATCGGGGTGTATAGAGGGGAATAAAATGAACAAAGAAAATCCATATTTTGAACAAACCAAACAAAACTACATAGAAGTTGAAAAACTCTATAAACTTGGTAAAGCAAAACATACATCTTCTAAATACCGATTTCTTGCACCAGCAGTTAAAAGACAATCTGAACAATTCTTATTTGAAGCTAAGACTCAAAAAAGAAAATATTGGAAATTCAGTCGTGGCTCTCTGATATTCGTAGAGTTCGGTGTAAATATAGGCGGAGAATTATCAAATAATCATTGGGCTATTGTCTTAGACAAAGTAGATAGTCCCTATAAAAAAACACTTACAGTAATTCCTCTAACATCTAAAAATCAAATAGATACTGTACTCATAGACGAAGTCATTGCGGAATATCCTTCTATTTTGCTTGATGAATATATTGAAAAATTACACAAAGAATTATTTGCCTACCTAAAATATTTAGATTCCAATAATGCAATTACTGAAGCTGCCTTATTGGATGTCTACCAAGCTTATACAGAACAATTTTCAAACGAAATAATTCAACCTAAGATAATAGACGGTGACAACCTTAAACGGACACAATCAGAAATAACTGACGTTATTGAATTAACTCAATATTACAAAAAATACATTAAGCGTTCTTATGCCAAGTGTAATAACCTTCAAACAATCAGCAAAGATAGAATTTTAAAGAAAAATAGATTAGATCCAATCGGAAAAATGAAAGTATCTGATAACACATTGGACAAAATTAACGAAAAGTTAAAAGAATTATACCTTTTCTAATCTCTTGACATTTTTTAATAATTATATTACAATACAGCTATTAGGAGTTTAGCTCCATAAAGTTTACATTTGGATTTTAGATCCATATCGTGATGGTAGCCGTATTTGATACGGCTACTTTTCTTTTTATCTAGCAACTGTTTCCATTTTGGAAACAACTCAAAAAAGCCCCACGCTCAGAAGTTTGCAGACCGAGAGTGTGAGGCTAGTGGTAAGAAAAAAAGCATTAAAAAGCTCTTTTTCTTATACCCATTTTAACAAAAAAGTGAGGTAAACGCAATGTGGATGGAAGAACTTCCCAACGGAAAATACAAATTTTTTGAGCGATATAAAGACCCTTATACTGAGAAATTAAAAAAAGTTTCAGTGACCATGGAGAAGAAAACTCCCCAGGCAAGAAATCAAGCTGCTATCTTGTTGCAAGAGAAGATAAATAAAAAACTCAGCACAAAACAAGTAGAAAGCATTACATTTGAAGAAATCTATAACCTTTTCTATAAATCATGGGCGCAAACAGTAAAGGCATCTACAAAACACAATTATACTTTTGTTGATGCAACTATGAAAAAAGAAATACCATCTGACACTTTACTAGCTAATATCGATAGACGATATATCCAGAGCAAGATTGAAAATATTATTGATAGCAATGGCTATCATACAGCTTATAGAGTCCGCAGCAGACTCAAAAGCGTCTTCAATTATGCAGTTCAATACTCCTATATCGGAAATAACGAGGTTAATTACACGGTTATTCCTAAAAAGCCGGAAACTTTAGAAGATATTGAAAAAAAGCGCAACAAGTTTTTGACTATGCAAGAAATCAAAACATTAATAGACGCACTAAACAATCAACCGTATCAACAAAAATATGCCGATATGGTAACGGTTCTTGCTCTTACTGGTATGAGATATGGAGAGTTGACAGCATTACAACTCAAAAATATAGACTTCCAAAATAAAAAAATTGAGATTACAGGTAATTTTGATTCAGTAAACAAAATAAAAACATTGCCAAAAACCGCAAAATCCATTAGAACAATATTGGTATCAGATGCGGTTATAGAGGCCATACAGCGTCAAGTGATCCGCCTCACTGAACGCCATCAGCCGCTAAAAGATGATGATTATATCTTTTGCTTAGAAGTCTGGAATAGCCCAATAACATTAGCATCTTTTATTCAAATTATAAAAAAATACGGTGCGAAAGCTGGAATAGAAAAAAATTTATCTAGTCATATTTTCAGACATTCTCACATCTCGTTTTTAGCAGAGTCTGGATTACCTATCAAATCAATAATGGATCGTGTTGGTCACTCAAACGCAAAAATGACTTTAGAAATATACTCCCACACTACACAAGATATGGAGGGTAAACTCGTAGAAACGTTAGATAGTATTTTTTAATTTTGCCCCTTTCCTGCCCCTTTCATTCGCACAAAATAATAATAACCCTTGAAAATCCAGTATTTCCAAGGGTTATTTTTTTGTCACTAGAATCCGTCTACGTTTGTGTAGATTTTTTGTACGTCTTCGTCGTCTTCAAGAACGCTGTAAAGTTTTTCAAAGGTTTCAAGGTCATCACCTGACAATTCCACTTCTGACTGAGGAATCATTTCCAATTCTGTCACTTGGAATTCTTCAATACCTGACTCACGAAGGGCAACGATAGCCTTATGAAGATCAGTTGGAGCTGTGTAAACTGTGATTGTACCTTCTTCTGCTTCTACGTCGTCCACATCAACATCCGCTTCGAGCAACTGCTCAAAGACTGCGTCCGCATCTTCACCTGCAAATACGATAACTCCCTTGTTGTCAAAGAGGTAAGAAACAGAACCTGAAGCACCCATGTTTCCGCCGTTTTTACCAAAGGCTGCACGGACATTAGCCGCTGTACGGTTAACGTTTGAAGTCAAAGTATCCACGATCAACATAGAACCATTTGGTCCAAAACCTTCGTAACGTCCTTCTGTAAAGGTTTCATCTGTATTTCCTTTTGCTTTATCAATCGCTTTATCGATAACGTGTTTTGGCACTTGGGCTTGTTTAGCACGGTCGATAACGAATTTCAAGGCTGAGTTTGATTCTGGATCTGGATCACCTTTTTTAGCTGCTACATAGATTTCTACACCAAATTTTGCATATACTTTAGAGTTAGCTCCATCTTTAGCCGTTTTCTTGGCTACGATATTGGCCCATTTACGTCCCATTAGGAATCTCCTTTTTTCACATTTTAATCTTTCTTATTATAACACAAGTTTTTTCGATTTTCACTAGAGGAAATAGATTTTATTCAGCAAATCAAGCTATGATGACACTTTTGTTGTCAAGATGGCCTTACCTTTCCATCCTTATCAACATTCAAAAAACAAACTAGACCATTATCTGCAAATAGAAAGTTTCTGCCAAGTTTGACCAAGTCCGCTCAAGCTACTGTTTTGAGGTTGTAGATATAACCGATAAAAGCCATTATACTGCACCTTTTGTTGACAGTCTACTCCAGACGTATCATAGTTCAAGTAAATACTTTGAAATTCAACAGTTCTTATAGGCGCTATTGTATTCTAAGAAATCAATAGAAGAGTTTCTAAACAAAACCATAATTTATGTGTTCTTGAAACAGAAATTTATGCTCTTTTTGATTTCAAATGATACTGAAGTTAGACTAGTACAACGGCACTTCTAAAACAAGTAAAAGGTAGCTAATTCCCTGTATAGCAAGGAGTTTCACTACCCTTTTTACTTTTTCTTACAGCCACTATTTGATAGACTCATTTTAACATCACGAGCATACTCCAATGGAAATCGCTAGGCAAGAGATAAACTTTCAGATATTCACAGAGAGATCATCGCCTCTTTTTGTCGCAAACATTCTTCTCTCCTAATCATTTTCTACCTTATCTTCTACCTGAGGATAAAGAGTCGTTCCCCAAATAGAAATCGTCCGCTTACGCACTAGTGGCAAATCGGTTTTTTCATAAACCGTACGCCACCATTCCCAGGCAAGTCCTGTACACTCCCTAATTTTGACAGAGAGATTGCGAACATTCCCTTTTAAAGGAATACTAGTGGTAAAATGAGCCGTCAAATCCTGCCCATTTCTGTCCCAAACCTTAGGAGTCAAAACTTCTTTACCTTGATAATCATAGGATAATTCATCCCAAGTAATGTAATATTGAGCAACATAGGCACCACTATGATCCAGCAGTAAATCACCGTTTCTGTAGGCTGTCACCTTAGTCTCAACATAGTCTGTACTGTTTTGAAAGGTCGCAACTACATTGTCCCGTAAAAAAGAAGTTGTATAAGAAATCGGCAAACCTGGATGATCAGCTGTAAAGCGACTGCCTTCTTGAATCAAGTCCTCTACCATATCCACCTTGCCTGTTACAACTCGGGCACCCGAACTCGGGTCGCCCCCTAAAATAACTGCCTTCACTTCTGTATTGTCTAAAATCTGTTTCCACTCTGTCTGAGGAGCTACCTTGACTCCTTTTATCAAAGCTTCAAAAGCAGCCTCTACTTCATCACTCTTACTCGTAGTTTCCAACTTGAGATAAACCTGACGCCCGTAAGCAACACTCGAAATATAGACCAAAGGACGCTCTGCAGAAATTCCTCTCTGCCTCAAATCCTCTACCGTTACAGTATCTTGAAACACATCTCCTGGATTTTTAACAGCATCTACGCTGACTGTATAATAAATCTGCTTAAAATTAACAATCTGAATCTGCTTTTCGCCCGAATGGACAGAATTAAAATCAATATCAAGAGAATTCCCTGTCTTTTCAAAGTCAGAACCAAACTTGACCTTGAGTTGTTCCATGCTGTGAGCCGTGATTTTTTCATACTGCATTCTAGCTGGGACATTATTGACCTGACCATAATCTTGATGCCACTTGGCCAACAAATCATTTACCGCTCCGCGAACACTTGAATTGCTGGGATCTTCTACTTGGAGAAAGC
>NZ_VMMU01000023.1:0-18263 GCF_013277385.1 Streptococcus sp. 544 | reverse complement strand
TTAGTTTGGGAATTTACCAAAAAATAAGAGGAATTCCCCCTTATTTCTTTATTATATCCATTACACCCACTCACCATTGGCATTTACTGTGTAACCATCGATAGTTGTGTTCACAGCCAAAGCTCCTGATGAATATGAGTAATACCATTTACCACTAACTTGGTACCAACCTGTCTTCATAGCACCTGAGCCAGCAAGATAATACCATGTACCACCTTGCTTGAGCCAACCTGTTTGCATAGCACCTGAATCATTGAGGTAATACCAGTTACCATCTAAAAGCTTCCAACCAGTCTGCATAGCACCTGAACCGTCAAGATAATACCATGTACCATTGTCTTTTATCCATCTAGTACCCATTTTACCTAAACTGTCAAAATGGTACCAACTACCATTTATAAATTTCCAGCCTGTCTGCATAGCACCTGAGCCGTTAAGATAGTACCAATTACCATCAACTTGTTTCCAACCAGTTTTCATCACACCAGTTTCATCCAAGTAATACCATGACCCATCTTTGACCCAACCAGTCTTCATTCCATCTTCTTTAGAGAAATAATACCAATCCAGTCCAATTTTCTTCCATCCAACATGACGATTTCCCTCATCATCAATGAAGAATTTTTTACCATCAATTAAAACAATACCTGGTTTAAGGACACCTTCCTCATCTAAGAAATAATGTTTTCCGTCTACTGTAATATCCCCTGTTAGACGAACACCTTCTTTTAGATAGTAAGTTTTATCATCAATTTTGATAAAGCCAGTTTTCTTATCACCATTTTCAACAAAATAGTAAACCTTATCAGCAACTTTTACAAAGCCTAGCTTTTTAACACCATCTTTTTCATCTAAATAGTATTGCTTATCACCTGAAGTCAATAGACCTTTTTTCATAGCTCCATCAGCTTCAAAGTAGTAAGTCTTACTATCAATTTTTTGCCAGCCAGTAACTTTTTTGCCGTCCTTAATATAGTAGACCTTCCCATTCTCCGTTTTGAATTGACCTGCAGAATTAGACTGGTTCTGATTATTATTTTGGTTAGTATTAGTCGTTGAATTTGAGCGATAGATATGGTAAAGTGTATCACCTTTTAATTCACCAGTAACATAAGTATAGTTGGCAATATCCAGACGACTGGTATCAGAAGCTGCAGAGCCTGTACGTGGATCTTTAATATCAACTGGAACATCACTACCAGGTTTATATTCTACAAAACGAACTTTTTTTACTGGAGAATTAGAATTTGTTGTTGAGCCATTATTATTGTTTGCACCAGTACCATTTTGGTTATTATTCCCATTAGCATTACTAGTGCTACCATTGTTTTGGTTGTTATCTCTATGGTATGGATTGGTCTGAGTACCAGAATTCGTAGTACCTGTCGTAGCAGTAGGCGCATACATATGATACATAATACCATCTTCTTCTCTACTAGAAGTATAGATATAATTTGCAATTTCAGGGTGATTCTCAATAGATGCAGCTGTCACAGCAGCACCTGTAAGTGCAGCTTTGATATCTACAGGTCCACCATTTTTAAATGTTGCATAGTGGACTTCTTTAACCGTAGAAGTTGTTGTAGCCGTTGTTGCCCCTGTTTCGGCAGCTTGTGCTGGTTGAACTGAAGCCATAGCTAGCACTGAAGTAGCTAGTAAGATACCTGTTAGTGTTTTCTTCATGAGAAGAACCTCCTTTATTAAATGGTTAAATTTATATAGATTATATCTCTTTCCTATAATAAATGCAATAAAAAACATAAAAAGTGTAGAAATATTTAACAATAACAGAAAGAGAGCAGTTTGAACCACTCTCTTTGTTATTTTATACCCATTCACCGTTGGCATTTACATAGTAACCATCGACTGTAGTATTTACTGCAAGGGCACCTGAACTATAAGCATAGTACCACTTACCGCCTACTTGGAACCAACCAGTTACCATAGCACCTGAGCCTTTGAGGTAGTACCATGAATCACCTACTTTAGCCCAGCCTGTTTGCATAGCACCTGAACCGTTTAGATAGTACCAAGTGCTACCATCTTGCAACCAACCTGTTTGCATTTCGCCTGAACCGTTTAGATAGTACCAAGTGCTACCATCTTTAACCCACCATTTTTGCATGATGCCTTCAGCGTTAAAGTAATACCACTTACCGCCATCTTGTAACCAGCCAACTTGACGTTTGCCTTCTTTATTTACATAAATCCAGTTACTATCAACTTTATTCCAGCCAGCTTTTGTATTAGATTCATCTGTTAAGAAATATGTTTTACCATCAACGGTAATTTCCCCAAACTTACGTTCACCTTCTTCAGTGACATAGTAATACTTATCGCCAGCACCCTTGATAAGACCTGTCTTACGCTCACCTTCTGTAGTAATGTAATACCATTTTCCAGCACTATCTTTTACAATACCTGACTTGGTTGTACCGTCTTCAGCAAAGAAGTACCATTTATCACCTACCTTATGCGCTCCAATTGTCACAACACCATCTTTGACAAAATAAGTTTTTCCATTTTCAGAGATAATCTCTGTCTTACGAGCTCCATCTGACACAAAATAATAGGTTTTTTCTCCTACTTTAATGAAACCAGTTTTCTTAACACCTTGTCCGTCTAGATAGTAACGTTCAGATGTGTTTTCAAGAACTCCGTGAGCCATAACACCTTCACTATCAAAATAGTAAGTTTTTCCATCAACATTAGCCCAACCTTTTACAGGATTTCCTTTATAGTAAAGATAACGATTACCAGCAGACACACGCCATTTTACATCTTTATCAGAAGTTTTATAGCCTTGAGTATTTAACTCACTGACAGACGCATCGGGATCGTTTACATAATCATCAATCTTTGTCCCTTTCTCAACGAATAAGTAGTATTTTCTTCCCCCTTCAACATAGGCACGTTGAAATTCAAATCCTTCAATTGTCGAATGTTTAGAGATCGGCTGATTCCCATCTTCAAAAAATACTGTCTTACGTTCTTGTGAACGACCATTAATCACTGTGATCCACTCAGTTCTATAAACAACTTCTTCCGCACTTACTGGACGAGCTGTAATTGCAGAGTAACTGGTTAAAACTGCTGCACTTGCCATTGTCAAGCTAGCTACTGCTAGGGCTAAAGCTTTTTTATTTTTCATATGAGCATTCTCCATGTTTAAAATTTTAGGTAATAAACCTAGTTTTATTGTATCTTATTTTTTAAAAAAATTCTAAAAAAAACTGAACTTTTTATGGAAAAAATAAAAAGCAGAAGAAATCTCCTGCTTTTTTGATTAAACTAGATTATTTAACCCATTCACCGTTTCCGTTTACAGTGTATCCACCTACAGTAGTATTAACTGCAAGGGCACCAGAACCGTCAACGTAGTACCATTTACCAGCAACTTCAAACCATTGGCTAGCTTTCATAGCACCTGATGCTTCAAGGAAGTACCATTTGCCACCGTGTTGCAACCAACCAGTTTCCATAGCACCTGAACCATTTAGGTAGTACCAAGTGTTACCATCTTTAACCCACCATTTTTGCATTACGCCTTCAGCGTTAAAGAAGTACCATTTACCGTCGATTTGTTTCCAACCAGTAACTTGTTTGTTGTTGTCATAGTAGTGCCAGCCGTTTTCACCTTGAACCCACTCAGTACGAACAACATTGTAGCTGTCAGTTTTTTCAATTTCAACTGATGCATTTACATACATATCATTATTTTCGTTACGTCCAACTGCATCTGCTGTAAATAGTGAAGATTTTGTTAGGCGCTCAGGTAAAAAGTAACCTTTTGGTACTGTCAAAATACGGTAAACCGCTACTCCACCCTCGTGTAATTCAAACTCAGCATCACCTGCTTCATTTGTCTTAGCACTTACAAGAGCTGGGGCATCTTTAACAGGTTTTCCACCTTGAGCATTCAAGAAATCTTCAGTAGTTTTGTAAACTAATAGCTCAAATTCAACACCTGCAACTGGTGCACCTTGTTTATCTTTAACGTTGATACGTCCATGTGTTCCATTTGTGAATGGTACAACCTTTTGAACTTTACCATCTTTAAGATTAAATTGGCTATCATATGGATTAGATACTTTATCCTTGAATTGATTGTTAGGATTAATTACCAAATAAGTATAAGTAGAACCATCTGCATATTGAACAGATACTACTTTATCTCCATTTGCTAGAACTTGTTCAGCACGGTTAGTTTCAGTTGCTTTTTCCACTTGTGAAGGATCGTAAGTTTTTTCAACTTTTCTAACTGATGCTGCTTCTTCAGGTGTCAATTGTCTGTCAGCTGAAACAGCTTGTACAGCACCAAATGCTGCAAGAGCGACTGCGCTTGTCAATAAAACTTTTTTCATCGTTTTATCTCCTTTATTTTTCTTTAAAATATTTTTTCGTAAGACTATCTTACTACCATACAGTATATAAATATTTGCAGGATTTGTCAAGGGTTTTCATCAACTTTTTACCTATTTTTTTCAAAAAAGGGGAAAAAACGTCTTTGTGAGATGAAATACTCTTCAAATACCGTATCTCACAAGTGAAAATCTCACAAATTTCTTAAACCCTGAGTCAAACCTCACATATCTAATCCATATCGATAGTTGGATAGAACTCACTTCCATGATATTATCCTATAACCCCTTCCAAATGTCAAGCAAAAATGACAAGTATTTTAGAAATAACTCGCCATTTCATTAACTTTCTACTATTTAAAATGTGACCTCATAGCAAGGACTCAAACTCAGCGACAGTCATGCCTAATTGCTCGCTAGCAACCTCGGAAGTCAGAAGACCTTGACGGACTAGATTTACTAAACCTACTTTTAATCCCTCTTCAATGCCTTCTTCGCGCCCTTTTTCAATACCCTCTGCACGGCCACGTTCAAGTCCACGCTCTAAACCTTGTTCAATACCTTCTGCTCGACCACGCTCAAGACCACGTTCCAATCCCTGTTCAA
This sequence comes from Streptococcus sp. 544, assembly GCF_013277385.1. Lineage (NCBI taxonomy): Bacteria > Bacillati > Bacillota > Bacilli > Lactobacillales > Streptococcaceae > Streptococcus > Streptococcus sp. 544. The sequence continues at coordinate 13,296 of NZ_VMMU01000023.1, read as the reverse complement.
GACCTTCCGCTCTAGCTGTTTCCAAGGCATAGTCATGAGCGAGTAAGGCTTGTTCTTCACGCCTGCGTTGTTCACTAAACATTCTCCTGTCCTCCTCGGACCAGCTCTTGTAGTCCAGCAGTTGGTCTGCCTGGCTGATGGCTCGCTCGGGTTCTTGGGTAAAGGGTTTATTCCCGAAAAACTCCAACCACGGCTTGCGAACCTCGTCTTTGCTGGTTTCTCTGTATTTTTAGGTCTTATTTATGATGGTCTTTCAATAATTCTTCAAACTCAGAGACAGTCATGCCCAATTGCTGACTGGCAACCTCTGCTGTTAAAAGATGCTGGCGAACAAGATTTGCTAACATAACAAAACCACCTTCCACCCTAGCAGTTTCCAAGGCATAGTCCTGTGCTAACAAGGCCTGTTCTTCTCGCATACGTAGTTGGCTAAACATCTTCCTGTCCTCCTCGGACCAGCTCTTGTAGTCCAGCAGTTGGTCTGCTTGGCTGATGGCTCGCTCGGGGTGCTGGGTAAAGGGTTTATTCCCGAAAAACTCCAACCACGACTTGCGAACCTTATCTTTGCTGGTTTCTCTGTATTTTAGGTCTTATTTATGATGGTCTTTCAATAGTGACTCAAACTCAGCAACTGACATACCTAATTGCTCACTCGCAACCTCAGGTGTTAGAAGACCTTGGCGGGCCATATCCAGAAAGGCAAAAAGTTTCCCTTCTTCCCTAGCTGTTTCCAAGGCATAGTCCTGTGCCAACAATGCCTGTTCTTCTCGCATACGTAGTTGACTAAACATTTTCCTGTCCTCCTCGGCCCAGCTCTTGTAGTCCAGCAGTTGGTCTGCTTGGCTGATGGCTCGCTCGGGTTGTTGGGTAAAGGGTTTGTTGCCGAAAAACTCCAACCACGGTTTGCGAACCTCGTCTTTACTGGTTTCTCTGTATTTTTTTAATTCCAAGAATGCCATCTTGACTAGATGGTTTTCTTGTCCATTGTTTGTGATGGTTAAGACCTCACCTGTCGTGTCCTCTCGCATACTGAAACTGTGGAAAGCCAAATCATCTGAGAAGTAATTGCTATCCACAATGGCAATGGCATAGACTGGTGCGATATGTTTGTAGCTCTGGTGGGTATCACCTTCACGTTGGCGAATTTTTTCAAGATTTTGATTGACCTGACTGCACAGATAAGCCCACAGACGATTGATGAAAAAATTCTGATGATGAACTTGAATCTCAATGATAACCTGTGTCCCATTGTCCAACTCAGCCAAAACATCTATACTTGTATAGAAGTCCTGCGCCGAGTACGGAATGGAAGGCAAGACATGAATATTGCTCCCCTCCAAAATGGTTACATTTTTTGCTGGCAAGTCCAGCATATCGCGGATAAATTGACAAGTGATTTCTGGATTGCTAAAGATTTTTTTAGCAACCAAGTCATTAGTTGGGCTGATGCCCGGATGACGTAATGTCATACTTTCTCTCCTTTCATTATAGCACATTTTTAAATCTAGGTTTACTAGATTTGATGCTTCTATCTATTTATTCGGAAAAGAGACGAAAAAAAATAAAAGTTATTAAAACTATTGTTTATCCTTAATTTTATCTGTACTAAAAGAGGGTTTGACACCTAATTTTTAAAATTAAAACACCCTGAATCCAGATACGGTTTGAATCAGCTTAACTTGTTCTTGATATTCTTGTTCGAGTTTCCGAATCATGGTTTCTAAGTCTTCTTTGCAGATGGCAAGAACATCATAGTGCTCCTTGATGATTCTGATTTTCTCACCTTGTTCAGGTGTTACATCGTCCGCTATAGCAATTCCAAAATCTCGCATCTTATCCTTCATTCATCTTGGTAATCAACTTCTTAATGTTTGGTTTCTCATCTGGATTGTCAAAGATTCTCTGAATAATAACTTGAGTAAAAAATCATTCCTTAGTTCAACCGATCCACAATATATCTTTCCAATTGCTTGGCAAACCAATCTTACTAGATAATATGATATTTGACTTTTCCATCAACTGTGCCTCTAAAGTCGTCAAAAAATCGTTCCAATCTTGAACAAAAGAATGTGAATGATGTTGTATAAGATTTTTCATAGCTAAAAGATAAGCAAATAAATCGTTATTATGCGTCTTTTTCTTTTTAGTCTCTGCATTCTTGTTTATTTGACGCAAATCAGCTGAAAAGAAACTTGGACTTGCTATTGTAAAATTTTGACCATATAGTCTTAAATGATGTGCTGTCCTATTTCTCATATGCCATGTAGCTGAAACCCAGCCAAATAATTTACTCTGGATTTCTTCTCCATGAATTTTAGAATTTACCATACCAGTTGATAAAAATGTAGTATCTATCCAATACTCCCGGTACTCTTTTTTCAGTGCACTTATAAAACGAGTTGTTTCCCCAAAAGTCATCTCTTGAAAAAGCACCCAAATTGGGAACTTAGAACCTTTATTTTTGATATGATGCTGTATTGACAGACTTTGATTCTCTGATAAATGTTTTTCTATAATTGAAATAAATTCGTTATATAATTCAGAGTTTTCATAAATAGTTTCATCCAAGTAACACTCACCTTTTTGATATTTTCCATTATATTGCTGACAAAGCGATTCAATAAAAGTTGATTTTATAAACTGCTCTAATCTACCAGAAAATATAAACAGAAACTGTGACAACCAGTCATTAAATTCATACAATAAAATCGCTGCTTGAAATTTTCCTTTATGAAGATTATCTGGAACCTGTTTAATAAAAGCAGAAAACGAATAGTAACTATGGCAACGTAAAAAATTTTTGGAATCTAGTTCCTCTTCAGGTGACATATCTAGCTTATCTGAAAGATAACTTACCAAATCTTCAAGAGGTAAAAATGCTTTCATTTCTCTCTTTAAATCTCTTGACAAAGAAATACTATTATCAGTTGTGTACATCATTAACCTTCTAAATTTATAAAAAAATGACTCCAGTTGCTATGAAACAGGGAGCAAAAGGAGTGCTTGTATCTACATACTATACTATTCTATAAAAAAAGTCAAGTAAACTTGATATTTTTTCAATTTGTGTCTAATTGTTCACTCGTAAATTCGGAAGGCAAAGCATGTTGTCATACTAAATCAATAAAGGCAAAGATTTATCCTTCAACTTTCCCGCGCTCCAGTCCTTGTTCGATACCTTCGGCTCTAGCAGTTTCCAAGGCATAGTCCTGTGCTAACAAGGCCTGTTCTTCTCGCATACGTAGTTGGCTAAACATCTTCCTGTCCTCCTCGGACCAGCTCTGATAGTCCAGCAGTTGGTCTGCCTGGCTGATGGCTCGCTCGGGTTGTTGGGTAAAGGGCTTGTTCCCGAAAAACTCTAACCACGGTTTGCGAATGCTATCTTTGCTGGTTTCTCTGTACTTTCTTAATTCCAAGAACGTCATTACTGTGATGGTATTACAAAAGTGCTTCAAACTCCGCTACTGACATACCCAATTGTTCACTCGCGAATTCGGAAGTTAAAACATGTTGGCGTACTAAATCTAGAAAGGTAAAGATTTTCCCACGCTCTAAACCTTGTTCAATATCTTCTGCACGACCACGTTCTAAGCCCTTTTCCTCAGCTTGTTCCAAGGCATAGTCCTGTGCTAACAAGGCTTGTTCTTCGCGCATACGTAGTTGACTAAACATTTTCCTGTCCTCCTCGGACCAGCTCTTGTAGTCCAGCAGTTGGTCTGCTTGGCTGATGGCTCGCTCGGGTTGCTGAGTAAAGGGTTTATTCCCAAAAAACTCCAACCATGGCTTGCGAACCTCGTCTTTGCTGGTTTCTCTGTATTTTCTTAATTCCAAGAACGCCATTATTGTGACGTTCTTACAATAGTGCCTCAAACTCCGCTACTGACATACCCAATTGTTCACTCGCGAATTCGGAAGTTAAAACATGTTGGCGTACTAAATCTAGAAAGGTAAAGATTTTCCCACGCTCCAGTCCCTGTTCAATACCACGCTCTAAACCTTGTTCAATACCACGCTCCAACCCCTGTTCAATACCTTCCGCCCTAGCTGTTTCCAAGGCATAGTCATGAGCGAGTAAGGCTTGTTCTTCACGCCTGCGTTGTTCACTAAACATTCTCCTGTCCTCCTCGGACCAGCTCTTATAGTCTAGCAGTTGGTCTGCCTGGCTGATAGCTCGCTCGGGTTGCTGGGTAAAGGGCTTGTTCCCGAAAAACTCCAACCACGGTTTGCGAATGCTATCTTTGCTGGTTTCTCTGTATTTTCTTAATTCCAAGAACGCCATCTTGACTAGATGATGTTCCTGTCCATTGTTTGTGATGGTTAAGACCTCACCTGTCGTGTCCTCTCGCATACTAAAACTGTGAAAAGCCAAATCATCTGAGAAGTAATTGCTGTCCACAATCGCGATAGCGTAAACAGGTGCGATGTGTTTGTAACTTTGATGAGTATTGCCTTCTTGTTGGCGAATTTTTTCAAGATTTTGATTGACCTGACTGCAAAGGTAAGCCCACAGGCGATTGATGAAAAAATTCTGATGATGCACTTGAATCTCAATGATAACTTGAGTACCATTGTCCAACTCCGCCAAAACATCTATACTAGTGTAAAAATCCTGCGCTGAGTAGGGCATGGAAGGCAAGATGTGAATGTTGCTTCCCTCCAAAATGGTCACATTTTTGGCTGGCAAGTCCAGCATATCGCGAATAAATTGACAAGTGATCTCTGGATTGCTAAAAATCTTCTTAGCAACCAAGTCATTAGTTGGGCTAATGCCCGGATGACGTAATGTCATATTCTTTCTCCTTTCATTATAGCACATTTTTAGATCTAGGTTTACTAGATTCTCTGGCTCTATCTATTTATTCGGAAAAAAGACGAAAAAACCTGAGAATTATCTCAGGCTTGGTCATTAAATTTTTTTCTCAATACCAAAAAGTGGAGAAAGTGGTCGTTTTTCATGAATACGTACGATAGCATCCCCCAAGAGATGAGCGATTGAAATCTGCTCAATCTTATCAATCAAACGCTCTTCTGGCAGATAAATGGTATCCAAAACAACCAATTTCTTAATAGCTGATTTTTGGATATTGTCCATAGCAGGACCAGAAAGAACTGGGTGCGTACAGCTTGCATAGACTTCAACAGCACCAGCTTCTGCAAGAGCATCTGCCGCATGACAAATCGTTCCAGCAGTATCAATCATATCATCAATCAAGATACAAGTCTTGCCTTCTACCTTACCGATGATGTTCATGACTTCACTGGTATTCATCTTATCAACACTACGACGTTTGTCAATGATAGCGATAGATGTTTTCAAAAATTCTGCCAACTTACGAGCACGAGTCACCCCTCCATGGTCTGGGCTGACAACCACATAGTCAGAACCAACCATGCCACGACGCTCAAAATAATCCGCAATCAGAGGAGCACCCATCAAGTGATCCACAGGAATATCAAAGAATCCTTGAATCTGCGCAGCATGCAAGTCGATGGTCAATAAACGATCCACCCCAGCTACTTCAAGCATATTTGCGACAAGTTTTGAAGTGATTGGCTCACGCGCTCTCGCCTTTCTATCCTGACGTGCATACCCATAGTAAGGCATGACAACATTGACAGATTCTGCACTCGCACGCTTCAAAGCATCTACCATAATCAAAATTTCAAGCAGATTGTCATTTACAGGCGAGCTAGTTGATTGTAGGATAAAGACGTGTTTCCCACGGATTGATTCTTCGATGTTGACCTGAATCTCTCCATCTGAAAATTGGCGGACACTTGATTTCCCCAACTCTATCCCAATCTCCTGCGCCACACGTTCTGCCAATTCTTTATTAGAAGAAAGGGCAAACAGCTTTAAATCAGAAAAAGACATGATTTCCTCCGGTATATATGTATCACTTGTGCTTTTCACAAGATTTTTCCATCTACCATTGTAGCGCTTTTTACACTATTTTTCAATCAAAAATAAAAGAAGGGCACCATATTTGTACCCTTGCATCATTCTTGTGAAAAATATTCTAGTTCATCAACTCATTATGCTTCTCAACAAAGCGATAAGCCTGATAAAAACCGTAAAGAGCAATAGCTGTAACTACTGGAATCGCTAAGGGTAACTCTGTCTCCAATTCAACAAAAGGAGAGTTAAACAAGAAATGAATTCCCAAGGCTAAACCTAGGAAAATAAGCCCTTGTTTCTTGCCAACCTTCTGTCCTTTATAGGCTCTGTAAAGCAAGTAAACACCCACTATAGCTAGACCTGAAAAAGTCCAGTGAGAGGCAATTCCTGAGATGATACGCTCTAAAATTCTCGAAATAGTAAAGTCAAATCCCTCTGGCAAATCCGTACGAATGTAGCCAATATCCTCAATCATTTGGAATCCCAAACCAGAAGCAATGCCTAGTAAAAACAAAGATTTTAATTTTCGCACAGGAACCAAAACTAAAACAAAGACAAGTGGCAATAATTTCAACGGCTCTTCTACCAAAGGAGCCACAATCGCACTTTCAAAGGCATTTAAAAATGTACTATCTGGGAAAAGAACGCCAAGCAAATCATGGATATAGGTATTCGCAAAGCTAGATAGCCAGCCTGAAAGGAACATCCCGCCCAATAAAGACAAGATCAAGGCGTTATTTGGCAATTCCCATTTTTTCCCAATACGGAAAAGGAAATAAAGAGCCGGAATCATGTAAAAGAGAGCTAGAAAGATAGAAACTCCCATTAGTCCATATTCCGCAGCTGACATCGAACCGTCCGTATAGTAGATAGTTTCATACTGCAAACCAATACATAGCAATAAAATAAAAATAAATAAAATACTGTTTTTCTTCATACACTTTCTTTCTAAATGAATTTTTTACAATTCTACAACTGTCATACTTCCTGTATCCACATCGTAAATGGCACCAGAGATAATGACATCGTCTGGTATTAGGGGTGACTCGATAAGCAATTGCATATCCTCTCGTACACTCTCCTCTATATCTTGGAAGGGCAAGAAGTCCTGGTCTGACACATCGACACCTAGTTCCTCTTTCAGATACTCCTGAAAAGGTCCATTTTCAAAGGTCTGAGCACCACAGTCTGTATGGTGCAATACCACAATCTCTCTTGTCCCCATTTGTTGCTGGGAAATAACTAGCGAACGAATCATGTCCTCAGTCACTCGACCACCTGCATTCCGCAAGATATGAGCATCCCCAAGTGCCAAGCCCAAAGCTTGCGCAACGTGCAGACGAGAGTCCATACAGGTCACAATAGCCACTCTTGTTTTGGGTTTAAGTGGCAGATTTAACTGCCCATGTAGGGCAACATAAGCCTGATTGGCTTGCATAAACTGTTCAAAATACGACACGATTCCCTCCTCGAAAATTTGATAGTCAAATATTTCTCCTATCTTATCATTTTTAAGAGGATTTGTCACGAATTATGTAAAGACCTTTTTCAAAACTTCCTGAATCGTTGTCACCCCAATAACCTGAATTTCCTTAGGCGGAGTGATTCCTGTCAAGGAATTCTTAGGTACATAAATCTTAGTAAAGCCCAGTTTAGCAGCTTCATTGATGCGTTGCTCGATACGATTCACGCGCCGAATCTCTCCAGTCAAACCTAATTCTCCTACAAAACATTCCTGAGGATTAGTTGGCTTGTCCTTATAGCTCGAAGCAATGGCAACTGCAACAGCTAAGTCAATGGCAGGTTCATCCAATTTGACACCGCCAGCAGATTTGAGATAGGCGTCCTGATTTTGCAAGAGAAGCCCTGCCCGCTTTTCCAAAACAGCCATAATCAGACTCGCACGATTAAAATCAAGTCCTGTGGTCGTACGCTTGGCATTTCCAAACATGGTCGGTGTTACCAAAGCCTGAACCTCCGCCAAAATCGGACGCGTCCCTTCCATGGTCACAACTATTGATGAACCAGTTGCTCCATCCAAACGCTCTTCTAGGAAAACTTGACTCGGATTGAGTACCTCAACCAAGCCACCCGACTGCATCTCAAAGATGCCAATCTCATTAGTGGAACCAAAACGGTTTTTGACCGCTCTTAAAATACGGAAGGTATGGTGTCGTTCCCCTTCAAAGTAAAGCACCGTATCCACCATATGCTCCAACATACGCGGACCAGCCAGAGTGCCCTCCTTGGTCACATGCCCTACGATAAATATGGCAATGTTATTGGTTTTGGCCAGCTGCATAAGTTCAGCCGTCACCTCACGCACTTGAGAAACAGATCCCTGCACCCCTGAAATCTCAGGAGACATGATAGTCTGGATAGAGTCGATGATGAGAAAGTCTGGCTGGATTCTCTCTACCTCTGCGCGGACACTCTGCATATTGGTCTCTGCATAGAGATAAAACTCGCTATCAATATTTCCCAAGCGTTCCGCTCGCAACTTGATTTGCTGGGCAGACTCCTCCCCACTGACATAGAGAACAGTCCCCACTTGAGACAGCTGGGTTGAGACTTGTAAAAGAAGGGTTGATTTCCCAATCCCAGGATCCCCACCGATAAGAACGAGACTTCCCGGTACCACTCCTCCTCCAAGTACACGATTGAATTCCTCCATCTCCGTCTTGGTTCGATTGACATTGATAGAAGTCACCTCAGCCAGTTTCATGGGCTTGGTTTTCTCACCTGTCAAGGACACACGCGCATTCTTTACCTCGGCAACCTCAACCTCTTCTACAAAAGAAGACCAAGACCCACAGTTGGGGCAACGTCCCAGATATTTAGGGGAATTATACCCACAATTTTGACATACAAATGTCGCTTTTTTCTTTGCGATAATAAACCTCTTTCTATATCTCTAACTCACACTCAATCACTTGGCAAAAATCAATTTTCTCATTTGGCACAAACTGGCGCATGAGCATGTTGTGAGTTACCACTATCACGGTCTGGTAATCTCGATACTTAGCCATGCATTCTAGAAAACGAGACTTCATCTCCGTAGTTGTCTCATATTGAATAGGACTATTAGGAAGTAACTCCCCCTTATTTTCTAGAAACATAGTACGAGCTTTTTCAAAATTATCTGTGCCACTTTCATAGACCTGCCATTCATGCAATAATGGATCCACTCTCAAAGGAAGTCCAGTAACACAAGCCACATAAGAAGCCGTTTCTAAAGCTCTTGTGACTGCAGAAGATATGATTATTTCAGCTGAAGGGAGTAAAGGATTGGTGCTCAATTTCTGGGCTTGCTGCCGTCCCTTCTCAGACAAGGGCGCCAAATCTATCCCAAATCCCGTATAAGAACGCTCCTCTAACTCACGATAATCTGGCTCCCCGTGACGTACAAAGATAATCTTCATTCTAGTGCCCTGTTGAACCAAATCCACCAGTTCGAACGCCATCAGCCGCATCTCCATCTGCGATTAAGAAAGGCGCAAAGACAGCCTGGACCACACGTTCCCCAACTTCAAGAATCACTTCTTGATCTGTGATATTCTTCATCTGAGCAAAAATATGCCCTTCATTCCCAGGATTTCCATAATAATCCCCATCAATGACCCCAACTGAATTAATTAAAACCAAGCCCTTTTTACGAGGATTTGAAGAGCGATCATAAAGGTAAAGAACCTCAGTCGGCTGCATATAAGCCTTAACTCCTGTCGGAACCAATACAATCTCTCCTGGAGCGATAACTGTGCGCACAGCAACCTTTAAGTCGTAACCAGCCGCATGCGCTGTCTCACGCTTGGGCAATAAATTTTCATCTGTAAAACTAGAAACCAATTCAAAACCACGAATTTTCATCATCTTCTCTTTTCTATTATCATTTATTCTAGATTATTCTATCTTATTTATTCGGAAAAAGCACGAAAAAAAGAGCACACAATTCAAATCGCTTAGGGCTGCTGGATTCCTCCCCTGACCCGCTTCACGCAGAACTGTTGCTCCACTGTTTATTATATCACATTCCTATTCATTTTAAAAGCAAAATTATTTTTTCCGTCTATTTCTAAAAAAGTCCTGCATAATAGCTGCGCATTCATCTTCCAAAATTCCCGTTTCAACATCCACACGATGGTTGAGACGCTCATCTGTCAAGATATCGTACAAACTCCCAGCAGCGCCAAATTTCTGGTTTTTAGCTCCATAGACCACGTTTGGAATACGGGCGAGTCCAATCGCCCCACTACACATGACACAAGGCTCAATGGTCACAAAAAGCGTGCAATCAAGCAAGCGCCAGCTCTCCTCACTCAGATTCGCATTCTCTATGGCCATAATTTCCGCATGCATAACCGCTCGTTGCAATTTCTCACGCGCATTATGCCCACGGCCAATGATTTCCCCATCTTTGATAATCACACAACCAATTGGAATTTCATCGTGTTCAAGAGCAATCTCAGCCTCTCTCAAAGCCTCTCTCATAAAGACTTCTTTTTCTTCAACTGTATAATTCATCAATTTCCCTTTTCTTACTTATCGATTTTATTATTATATCATGAATCCCAAGACAAAAAAAGCCACCGAATGCGGTGACTTTATAGGGAGATTATTATGAAAAAGAAAAGTTTAGGATATTTGTTACAACAAGTTAGGAGGTCTTCTTGTAACTGTCTATAGTATACCCGACCTATCTTAAACAAATCTTAAAAATCTCTTAGGACCAAACACTTTCTAAAATATTTGTTTGTTCACGACCAGGACCCACTGAGAAAGTAGAAATACGAACACCAACCAATTCACTCACACGACGAACGTAGTTACGCGCATTCTCAGGAAGATCTTCCAAATTACGAACTCCGGTAATATCTTCTGACCAACCTGGCAACTCTTCATAGATAGGCTTGCAACGTTTCAATTGCTCAAGACTAGCTGGATAGTAGTCAATACGTTGACCATCAAGATCATAGGCCACACAGATTTTCACAGTATCTAAACCACTCAAAACATCGATAGAGTTCAATGAAAGGTTAGTGATACCAGAAACACGACGGCTATGACGCATCACAACTGAGTCAAACCAACCCACTCGACGTGGACGACCAGTTGTTGTACCATATTCATGGCCGACTTCACGGATACGTTCTCCCACTTCATCAAACAATTCAGTTGGGAAAGGACCGTCTCCTACACGACTGGTATAGGCTTTACATACACCTACAACCTTGTCAATCTTGCTTGGCCCAACACCTGAACCAATGGTCACACCACCAGCCACAGGGTTTGAAGAAGTAACAAATGGATACGTACCTTGGTCGATATCTAGCATAACACCTTGTGCACCTTCAAAAAGCACACGTTTCCCGTTATCAAGCGCATCATTCAAAATGACAGATGTATCTGTCACATACTTCTTGATTTGTTGACCATATTCGTAATACTCTTCAAAAATATCATCGAAAGCAATCGCCTTACTGTCATACAATTTTTCAAAAAGACGATTTTTTTCAGCAAGATTACGTTCTAAACGCTCACGGAAAATATCTTTATCCAAAAGATCAGCGATACGAATCCCAACACGAGCAGCCTTGTCCATATAAGCTGGACCAATTCCCTTGATTGTAGTCCCAATCTTATTGTCGCCCTTAGCTTCTTCTTGCAAACGGTCTAACTCGATATGATAAGGCAAAATAACATGCGCACGATCAGAAATACGCAAGTTATCAGTTGTCACACCTTCCTCATGAAGATAGCTCAACTCTTTTACAAGAGATTTAGGATTTACAACCATACCATTCCCAATAACAGAGATTTTTTCAGGGAAGAAAATCCCAGATGGAATCAAGTGCAATTTAAACTTCTTACCATCAATCACAATCGTGTGACCTGCATTATCACCACCTTGGTAACGTGCAATCACTTCTGCATTCGCTGAAAGGAAGTCTGTAATCTTCCCTTTACCTTCATCACCCCATTGGGTACCTACAACAACAACTGAAGTCATAATCTTGTCTGAGCCCTCAGGCTCTTCCTTTCTCACATACATGGCAGGAATCTCACCCGCAATTATATCTTACAATTTATTATAAGAAAAAATCGCCTTTTTATCAAGAAGAAACAATAGAAAGATTTGCTATTTCCAACTATTAAAAAATGTTTTAGAAAAATTACCAGCTATTTATTGTTATATTGCCATGAAAAAGTAAGTTTGTTCGGAAATTAACTCAGACTATCTCAACAAGAAATAAAACCTTGTTTCATTATCATCTTTTCAAGATACAAACGATAAGCAACACGATAATGGTAAACGATAAAATCCCTACGACACCCAATGCCATATCTAACTAAATAATAAATCAAAAATTTAAAATGAAAATGTTCCCATTCCCAACTATTATCAAAGAAAGTAGCATACTCTTCTTCGATACTGTCATAGAAATCAGTCATCTGATCATAAATATTTTGTAGCATAAGCATACACTCCTTTACTTTTTATGAACTTATTCTAACAAAAAATTTTAATTAATCATTAATAATTCCTGAATTGTTAAAATACCAACCTCAACAAGAGAAAAAATAGGAAAAGTTGACAGAATAGAAACAAATTTACTACCTAAATTAGACTATTATAGACCTTATTAACTGCGTTAAATACTAAAAGAGACTGAGGTAAAAATCTTAAAATAAGAAAAACGCATAGTATCAAATTTTTCAAACTATCTTTAAAACATTTCTCAAAGATAACAAGAAAATTGTCAATGTCCTTAAACTAGCCTATTCTAACGCCAAACTAGAAGTCACTAATAATCCCATCAAACTTATCAAGCGCAACGACTTTGGTTTTCGGAACTTTAAAAACTTCAAAAAACGAATTATCATCGCTCTAAACATCAAAAAAAAGAAAGGACGAAATTTGCCCTTTCTCGAGATTAGCTTTTCTGGCTCTATAATATTTGTAGTGGGTAAATCCCCTATGGATATTATGGAGCCTATTTTATTGTAGAAAAAAAGTCCCATATCATCTATAATGAAAAGCGACCAAACCATCATTAGAAAGATTCATATGGAACAATTACATTTTATCACAAAACTACTAGACATTAAAGACCCTAATTTCTAAATTATGGATATTATCAATAGGGGTACACACTAAGATTCCTTTTAAGTGCTATCAGTGGTCGAAAATAATGGTAGCTGAGACTTCTATCGTCAAGAAAAATATCACTTGTCATTAGAGGCAAGACAGATTATTAATTACATAACAAAAAAAGAGGTCGAAACCTCCTTTAATTAACTACTCCGCCAGTAGGACTCGAACCTACGACATCATGATTAACAGTCATGCGCTACTACCAACTGAGCTATGGCGGAATAAAGCTAAGCGACTTCCATAT
>NZ_VMMU01000022.1:0-872 GCF_013277385.1 Streptococcus sp. 544 | reverse complement strand
TCAAAACTCATAACCTTGATGTCAGCTCCTCAACTGTCTATCGACACATCCGAAAAGGGTACCTATCTATCGCTCCGATTGATCTTGCCAGAGCCGTTAAATTCAAAGAAAGACGAAAAAGTAAGCTACCTTCCATCCCTAAAGAAGCTAAAAAAGGCCGTTCCTATGAGGATTTCCAAAACTATTTAGCACTGAATCAACTAGACTCTTGGCTGGAAATGGACACAGTTATGGGGAGAATGGGAGGTAAAGTCCTACTCACCTTCAATCTATCTTTCTGTAACTTTATCTTCGCTAGACTTCTGGATAATAAAACTGCCCTTGAGGTTACCAAACATCTCTATGACATCAAGAACACTCTTCACCAAGCGGACAAAGATTTCTTCCAACTCTTCCCTGTCATTCTTACCGATAATGGTGGAGAGTTTGCCAGGGTTGATGACATCGAAATGGATGTGCGAGGAGAGAGTAAACTCTTCTTTTGTGACCCTAATCGCTCTGACCAGAAAGGGAGAATTGAGAAAAATCACACGCTGATTCGCGACATTCTACCTAAAGGAACTTCTTTTGACAATTTAACTCAAGAGGACATCAATCTCGTCTGCTCTCATGTCAACAGCGTCAAACGTGCTGCTTTGAATGGAAAGTCAGCTTATGAACTCTTTGCCTTTACTTATGGAGAAGAAATTCCTAAGCTTCTCGGCATTTCTAAAATACCTGCAGAAGACGTCTGTCAGTCTTCTAAATTACTCCAACATAAGTTCTAAAAACTAACCTAAAACCCTATTCAAACGTCTCACACTAACTTCCACCATAGCGGAACTTAATCTGAAACGCTTTCAGATAAGAGGATTTTGTGCGCTCTTTTTTTC
>NZ_VMMU01000021.1:19142-34238 GCF_013277385.1 Streptococcus sp. 544 | reverse complement strand
TTTTATTATGAGAAGACTTTTACCCAGTATCTTTTATTGGTGATAATCTTCCAGCAAGGCTTCAAACTCAGATACTGACATACCCAGCTGTTGGCTGGCAAATTCAGTGCTTAATACATGTTGGCGAACTAGATTTGCTAACATAGCGAAACCGCCTTCTGCACGCCCTCTCTCCAACCCTTTCTCCTCAGCTTGCTCCAAAGCATAGTCCTGTGCTAACAAGGCTTGTTCTTCTCGCATACGTAGTTGACTAAACATTTTCCTGTCCTCCTCGGACCAGCTCTTATAGTCCAGCAGTTGGTCTGCTTGACTGATGGCTCGCTCAGGTTGCTGGGTAAAGGGTTTATTCCCGAAAAACTCCAACCACGGCTTGCGAACGCTATCTTTGCTGGTTTCTCTGTATTTTTTAAGTTCTAAGAACGCCATCTTAACAAGATGGTTTTCTTGACCGTTACTTGTGATGGTTAAGACTTCACCTGTCGTGTCCTCTCGCATGCTAAAACTATGGAAGGCCAAATCATCTGAAAAGTAATTGCTGTCCACAATTGCGATAGCATATACTGGTGCGATGTGTTTATAGCTCTGATGAGTATCACCTTCTCGTTGACGAATTTTTTCTAGGTTTTGATTGACCTGACTGCAAAGGTAAGCCCACAGGCGATTGATGAAAAAATTCTGATGATGCACCTGAATTTCGATGATAACTTGAGTGCCATTGTCTAGTTCAGCTAAAACATCTATACTGGTATAGAAATCTTGGGCCGAGTACGGCATGGAAGGCAAGACGTGAATATTGCTTCCTTCCAAAATGGTTACATTTTTTGCTGGCAAGTCCAGCATATCGCGGATAAATTGACAAGTGATTTCTGGATTGCTGAAAATTTTCTTAGCAACCAAATCATTAGTTGGGCTAATGCCCGGATGACGTACAGTCATATTTCTTCTCCTTTCATTATAGCACATTTTTTAATCTAATTTGCTAGATTTGATGCTTCTATCTATTTATTCGTAAAAGAGAGTGAAAAGTTCAAACTTTCCTGAAAATAGCAATACATTAAGTAAAAAAAGATAGCCAAACTCTTTCCATCAAGAAATTTAGCTATCTTTTTTAGGTTGTTTTAAGATTGCATAACGCTTACAGATTTCTCACTTATGTTCTTCCAGCAGTGCCTCAAACTCAGCCACAGTCATGCCTAATTGCTGGCTGGCTACCTCAGAAGTCAGAAGACCTTGGCGGACCATATCTAGGAAGGCAAAAAGTTTTCCACGTTCAAGTCCTTGTTCTAAACCTTTTTCGATGCCCTGTTCAATCCCCTCTGCGCGACCACGCTCCAAGCCCTTTTCCTCAGCTTGTTCCAAAGCATAGTCCTGTGCTAACAAGGCTTGTTCTTCACGCATACGTAGTTGACTAAACATCTTCCTGTCCTCCTCGGACCAGCTCTTATAGTCCAGCAGTTGGTCTGCCTGGCTGATGGCTCGCTCTGGTTGTTGGGTAAAGGGCTTGTTGCCGAAAAACTCCAACCACGGCTTGCGAACCTCGTCTTTGCTGGTTTCTCTGTATTTTTTAAGTTCTAAGAAAGCCATCTTAACCAGATGGTTTTCTTGACCGTTATTTGTGATGGTTAAGACTTCACCTGTCGTGTCCTCGCGCATGCTAAAGCTATGAAAAGCTAAGTCATCTGAGAAGTAGTTGCTGTCCACAATTGCGATAGCGTATACTGGTGCGATGTGTTTATAGCTCTGGTGTGTATCACCTTCTCGTTGGCGAATTTTTTCAAGGTTTTGATTGACCTGACTGCACAGGTAAGCCCACAGGCGATTGATGAAAAAATTCTGATGATGCACCTGAATCTCAATGATAACTTGAGTGCCATTGTCCAACTCCGCTAACACATCTATACTGGTATAGAAATCCTGCGCCGAGTAGGGCAGGGAAGGCAAGACATGAATGTTACTTCCCTCCAAAATGGTCACATTTTTGGCTGGTAAATCCAGCATATCGCGAATAAATTGACAAGTGATTTCTGGATTACTAAAAATCTTTTTAGCAACCAAGTCATTAGTTGGGCTAATGCCCGGATGACGTAAGGTCATATTCTTTCTCCTTTCATTATAGCACATTTTTTAATCTAATTTGCTAGATTCTATGCTTCTATCTATTTATTCGGAAAAGAAAGGGAAAAGTTCAAACTTTCCTGAAAATAGCAATACATTAAGTAAAAAAAGATAGCCAAACTCTTTCCATCAAGAAATTTAGCTATCTTTTTTAGGTTGTTTTAAGATTGCATAACGCTTACAGATTTCTCACTTATGTTCTTTCAACAGTGCCTCAAACTCAGCCACAGTCATGCCTAACTGCTGGCTGGCAATCTCAGGTGTTAAAAGATGCTGGTGAACGAGATTTGCTAACATTGCGAAACCGCCTTCAGCTCGCCCACGCTCTAGTCCCCGCTCCAAACCCTTTTCTTCAGCTTGTTCCAAGGCATAGTCCTGCGCTAACAAGGCTTGTTCTTCGCGCATACGTAGTTGACTAAACATTTTCCTGTCCTCCTCGGACCAGCTTTTATAGTCCAGCAGTTGGTCTGCTTGGCTGATGGCTCGCTCGGGTTCTTGGGTAAAGGGTTTGTTCCCGAAAAACTCCAACCACGGCTTGCGAACCTCGTCTTTGCTGGTTTCTCTGTATTTTTTTAATTCCAAGAATGCCATCTTGACCAGATGGTTTTCTTGTCCATTGTTTGTGATGGTTAATACCTCACCTGTCGTGTCCTCGCGCATGCTGAAACTGTGGAAAGCTAGATCATCTTGGAAATAATTACTATCCACAATTGCAATAGCGTAAACAGGTGCTATGTGTTTGTAGCTTTGGTGGGTATCACCTTCACGCTGGCGAATTTTTTCAAGATTTTGATTGACCTGACTGCACAGGTAAGCCCACAGGCGATTGATGAAAAAATTCTGATGATGTACCTGAATCTCAATGATAACTTGGGTTCCATTGTCCAACTCCGCCAAGACGTCTATACTGGTATAGAAATCCTGCGCCGAGTAGGGCAGGGAAGGCAAGACGTGAATATTACTTCCCTCCAAAATGGTCACATTTTTTGCTGGCAAGTCCAGCATATCGCGGATAAATTGACAAGTGATTTCTGGATTGCTAAAGATTTTCTTAGCAACCAAATCGTTAGTTGGGCTGATGCCCGGATGACGTACAGTCATATTTCTTCTCCTTTCATTATAGCACATTTTTTAATCTAGGCTCACTAGATTCACTGCTTCTATCTATTTATTCGGAAAAAGTAGAAAAAGAGTAGAAAAAATGTCAAATTGTCTCATTTTTTAAAGAAATAAGTGTAAAAGTTAATGGAAATCTAAAAGCAAGCTGGAAAGGTCTCAAAGCACGGCGCTGAGCTTGCTGATAGGAGGAAGTAAGTCCATAAGATGCACACGACAAGGCAAGGATGATGAGGCTTCATCTTTGGTGTTGGCTTACTGATGATGGACTTCTAACCTAGCTTTGGTCTTAGTAAAAAGAGTCGTCTTTCCATTCAAAAAATTTGAAGTTTCAAGCCGACTGGTGTATAATATATTCATGAATTGTATTCTATTATATAGGAAGTAATAGGGCACAATATATATATATATATGGAGTGTAAGAATGAATCATCAGAAAAAACAATTAAAATACAGTATACGGAAAGTGAGTGTCGGTGCAGCTAGTGTTGTCATTGGGGCGCTCTATCTTTTGATGGGAGCTGGGATTGCTCATGCTGAGGGCGTGGAGTCTGCTAGAGAAGCTGAGAGGACAGCAAACCCGACAGATCCAGAACAGTCGGGAAATGGAAAGACAGGAAATAAGCCTGACCTCAGCAATACTGATGCAGCAGCAAACACCTATAATGCTCCCGTAGCTGAAAATCCGCTAGTAGCTCCAGAAAGTACGAAACCTCGTACTCGTAGTAAAAGAGAATTACCTGATGGGGATACAGGAGAGACACCAGCTGGCGCTACAGGGACTGAATCAGGAGAGAACCAGCCAACAGGTGAAAACTCACCTGTACTGGATGCCAATCGTAAAGGTGAGACAGTAAAAGACGATCAGCCTGGGGTACATGTACCTACAGATGGAGAAAAGGGTTCGGATGATAAGAATGCCAACTTAAGATTTGATGCTCCTGGTGAGAATGCTACAGTTGAGTACATGTACAAAATCATCCAAAATATGCCGGATGACTTCCAAAACAACGAGCGTTCATACTTGAGAAATATGAACACCCTTGGTGATGCACTGAGATTTAAAGACGGAAAAGTCGTTAAAGATGAAGATGGCGAGAAACTACAAGATGGTGAAATTCGTGAAATTAACGAATTCGGTGGTTGGAAAGCTATAAACGGTGGAACGTTCGCCATCGGTAAGAAAAATGCTCAAGGGTATTTCACTGGTTGGTACTATAAAAAGGGTTCAACCATAGAAAAAGAGCAAGGTGGGATGCTTGGTTCTGACGCCCTGGACCGAGTCTACGTCCACGAGCAAGCCCTAGACCGTCGTTTTAATTACATGTTGATGCTTGCTAAAGGACGTACTATCGCCAATAAAGAAGATAAAGCACAAGATAAATCTCCGTTTGATATAAAGACAGCAAATAACAAGGCTAATAAAGAGAAGCTTAATAATTTACCTGTAAAAGAGAAGGAAGATATTCTCCAACATTCTCCAAATATTGAGGGATTCAATGGAATAGAAAAAACCTTCACTGCCTTTTCTACCAAATATGGAAGTCGCTTGAAAATCGACTTTGTGACAGGGTATATCTCAGACTATGAAGGGTCAAAAGGGACTTATCGTATCGTTGTTAAAGCGATTAAAAAAGGTGAGACTGAGAATACTACTAAAGAAGAAACTATCTATGACCACACTATCAACCGAATTGACGGAGTAGTAGAGAACGAAGAACGTTACAGCCAAGGTGTGGATTTAAGTGAGGTTAATAGATCAATTAAAAAGCTTTTAAAGAACGAGTACGATAACAAAGTCAATACTCTTGCAGCTGAAAAATATAAGAAAAAATATCCAGATGAAGGAAGAACAAATAGAGACAAACTAGCAGCTTTGAAAGAGGAAGTAAAACAAGAACTCGCTAAAAATGGAGATGCTATAGTTGAGTTGCCAGTAGATAAGGATAAATTAAATGAAAAAACCTTCAAAAAGGAGACTGGTTTTAAAGAAACGTTTACTAAATATGGAAATGATTTAAATAATCATTTAAAAAATATGACGGATAGTGAGGTTAAAAAAAACTCTCCAACATGGAATAATTTTTCTATGGAAAAAAATGCAGATGGAACAATAAAAAGTAAAGACCCAGATCGTGTCTATAAATTATTAGATTTTGTATTGCCGACTGCGAAAAAAATTATCTATCATGGAGATACAGACCAATTAGAACTCCAAACGGATCCAGAAAAAGTGAAGAATCATCGTGAAAAACTTGAAGCTAGACTGAAAACAAAAGAAGCTAGTTTTGCAAGCAGTACGAATGAAGTGGAAAAAACTAAACTAAAAAAAGAAATCTCTGCCTTAAAATCAGCCATTGGATCCACAAATGCCTACACTTACCTGGAAGCAAGAAACGGAAGTAAAGAAGCAAAAATCCTTGGCTCACACATGGAAGCAACTGAACAACCTAGTACAAGTGACCTAACAGAAACTGAGTACAATAGCATAAAGACCAATGAACTTGCTGCGAAGGCAGAAAAAGGTCTTGAAAGATTCACTTCCTACTTTGTCGAAAAATACAAAGTTGCACGTTCAGAGGTGATTTCTGATGAGGAATTATCAGAAAAAATTCATGCGGAAATTGGTGGAGATAATGACAAACTAGGTAAAGGTGGATACTTCTCAACAGGAGATATTCCATTAGGTAAAGACGTTGTAGCCTATAAAGTGCAAGTGTTTGCGGAAAATGAAAAACGTGTTGGTGTTAACAAGCAAAGTCCAAGACTTCAATATAACTTACCAATCCTAGCCGATTTCTCAGTAATCCAAGATACCGTAGAACCGTCTAAAGAAGTAGCCAAACGAATCATTGATAAACAGGTGGAAGATAAAAAAATTCCACCAGAAGAAGGGAAAAAACTCAAAGGAAAAATCGATGAAAGTAAGAAAACATCGGAAGTTAGAAAAGCTATCTCTGGTAATGTAAAGGTCAAGTATGTCGATGAACAGGGACAAGATATACCACTATCTGAAGAAGACGCTAAAAAAGTCGGAGAAAAATCTGATAATGGTACCTACTTCGTAGAAAAAGAAGCCCTTATTGGGTCAAGCTACGATGTAACAAGTAAGAAATTACGTGGGATTAACACAGGTGAGAAAAAATACCGCCTTAAAAGATCGTTAAATGATGGATTATATGCAGGATCAGAGGCTGTTACAGGCTCAGTGACTTCAACTGATAAGATTGTAACCTTTGTCTACGAAGAAGGGGAGCCAGCCAAAGCAAAAGCAGTTGTTCATGTGAAGAAGCAACAAGAAGCAGGAGACCCTGTCGAATTAGTTGACCATAAGCTAAATCTTGAAACAGAAGTAGGCGAAGAATTCCCATCAAAATCTGTAGAAGACAAAGTAAAAGAGTTGCAAAACTTAGGATATGAAATCGTCGATAATACCTTTACAAAGGGAATTCCTGATTCAAGAAAAGGAGACGACAAAGAGGATAAAGACGGAGAAGAGCCAACGCAGTCTTATACGATTACTGTAAGAGAAAAAGTGGAAACAGTAACAGAGCCGAAAAATCCAAACGATCCAGTAGATCCGAATAACGGAGAAGGACCAAAATGGCCAGAAACAGGACTAAAAGAATCTGATCTTAAAAAAGAAGTAACAAGAACAATTACTTACGTTAAGAAAGAAACACCAGACGGACAAGAAGAGCCAAGTGGAGTAGAAAATAAGGTAGATAAAGTTCTATTCAAACGTACTGCAACATATAACTTGGTTACTAAAAAAATCACTTATGGGGAATGGACGGCAACTACGGATGAAAGCCATCCAGCAAGTCAATTACCAGCAGTCGATACACCATTAAAAACTGGCTATGTAGCGGATATTAAACAAGTAGAAGGGCAAGATGCTCCAAAACCTACTGAGACTGGTGAAGTAACAAACATTGAGAAAAAAGTTGTTTATACTAAGTTAGGATCATGGGTACCGAAAATACCAGGAAAAGATTCAACACCAATTCCATATCCAAACGATCCAAAAGATCCAACAAAACCTAAATATCCAGATTATCCAAAAACACCGGAAAATCCGGATGGAACACCAAACCCTCAACCTGAGAACCCAGGAGGAAATAACACTCCCGGTGGAGGCAATGAGACCCCAGGTGGTGAAACTCCAGGAACTCCTGAAAAACCAAAAACTCCAGAATTGCCGGTAATTCCATACGAACCAGGATACACACCAAAAATTGGTGAAACACCGTTAGAACCAGTTGATCCAAAAGATCCTAAAAAAGGATACAAGGTACCAGAAATACCAAAGGATCCTCAAAATAATACTATAATTGAGTACAAACCAAATCCACAAAAAATTCTTATCAAAGTTGTAAACGTCACAACTGGAGAAGAAGTAGAATTACCTAAAGAAAAACTTGAATTCAATGGCGTTTCTGATCAAGTAGTAACAACAGAAGATAGGGAAAAAGTTGATAATAAAATTGCATCTTTAAAACAACGAGGATATATCGTATCAACGAAGAACCCTATATCAGAAACAACTAAATATGATACAAAGGACGATTCTACAGAACCAACACAAATTTACAAAATTGTAGTAAATGAACTTATATCAAAAGATAAAGAAATTATACCAGTAACACGTACAATTAAATACGTTCAAATCGATGTTAAAGACGGAAAAGAAGTCAAAACAGAACTTAATACAGAAAAAATCAAAACAAAAGTAGATAAAGTTGAATTTTCAAGAGATGCATCTACTAGTTTGACAACATATATAACAAAATTTGGCAATTGGGATGCTGAAACAAAAGAGTTATTAAAAGTTGATACACCTGTATTAGATGGCTACCTTGCAAATGTCGCATCTGTAGAAAATAAAACTGTTCAACCTGCTACAGAATCATATGAGGTGACAGTTGAATACAGAAAAATCGGTTCATGGATACCGAATGTACCAGGAGGAAAAACTCCAACACCAATTCCGTATCCAAATGATCCAGATGATCCAACTAAGCCTAAGAATCCAGAATATCCAACCACTCCGCCACAACCAGGTCAACCAGTACCGAAAGTGCCAGTGATTCCATACGTTCCAGGTTATACACCTAAGACACCAAACGGAACTCCATTAGTACCTATAGATCCGGAACATCCAGAAAAAGGATATAAGGTGCCACCAGTTCCAGAAACGCCAAATGATCCTAAGATGGATACACCAATCAAGTATACACCAGATGGACAAAGAGCTATTGTCAAATTTGTTGTCGTAGGCGAAGACGGAAAAGAAACGGAGCTTGTTGCTTCAAGGATGTCGCTGACAGGTAAAACTGGAGAGAAAATCCCAACAGAAAACTTTAATGATACATTGAAGAAACTAACAGGTGACCCAGTTAATAATGGTGACTACGAGTTAGTAGACAATCCTCTGAAAGATGGAGCGACATTTGACAACGTAAAAGATGAAGAAGGAAAAGATCCGTCTCAAGTCTTTGTTGTGAAGTTACGTCAAATCTATGTTATTCCACCGACACCGAGAATTGTCGAACGTCCAAGCGGTAATACTGTAGAAGTTGACGTGCCAAATAAAGATGCCGATACTTTATCTATTACATTTACAAAACGAAACAGTACTGAAAAAGAAACTATCGTTACGAAGAAAGATAAAGATGGTACGTGGAAAATTGAAAAATCTCCAGTTGGAGTGACTATCAATCCGACGAATGGTCGTGTTTATATTCCAAGTGAACAAGTTCAACCGAAGACATGGGTAGATACGCAAACAAAACATAAATACAAACAAAGTAAGATTGTTAGTGTTATGCCGAATATTCTTGATGTACCTAAATTTGAAGGAACAACAGAATGGATTGACGTAAATGGAAATGTCTTAAGACCAACTGAAAATGGTTTACATGAAAAAGGTCGAATTGCAAATCATGTTTGGTTGGAAAGTCGTTTGGAAGGAAATAAAGTCACACATATTTTCTTTGCAGGTTCTCCATCTGTAGACAAGCCAGAATATAAAATTACAGTCTGGTTTGATAAAGATGGTAATCCACTTAAACCAGATCAACCAGGTACTCATGAAGCTGGAAATATTCCAGGATACAGATATATTACAACTGTAACGGAGGATGGTATTACGATTCATAGATTTGAAAAGATACCGCCAGTTCTTCCTAACGAACCAATTCCAGATAGACCTGAGGAGCCAAACCCACAACCAAATCCAGAGCATCCAAGTGTTCCGACACCAAACCCAGAACTACCGAACCAAGAGACTCCAATACCAGAGCCAACTCCAGAACCAGATACTCCAAGACCTGAAACTCCAGTGAGTCCAGATCCAGAAGTTCCGACTTATGAGACAGGTAAGAGAGAGGAGTTGCCAAACACAGGTACAGAGGCTAATGCTGGCTTAGCTGGGGCAGGATTGTTGACCTTGTTAGCAGGCTTGGGACTAGGATTCTTCAAGAAAAAAGAAGATGAATCCGAATAATATAGAAAACGTTGCTTCTTGCCAAAAGTTGGATGAGTTATCTGGCTTTTGGCTCGGAGTCAACAACCTAGAAACTAAGATAAAAGTAAAATTGAGGAAAATATGTCAAGACAATCAACTAAGAATAAAAAATACGCTCTACGCAAAATCGGAAAAGTTTTCGGTTCCTGTGTAGTGGCTACTGTCATTACCCTAGGTGGTGTTGCAATAATGGCACCAAATGTTACAGTTTATGCTTCAAATACTGAAGCGGACCCCGGAGAGAATAATATTACAGATTTCGCATCTAATGATGATGGGTATGAAGTTCGAGTACCTAAAGGGAAGAGGTATGAAAGTGATGATACAGTCGAAAGTCATAAACCTATCTTGAAACATACAGGTCACGATGGTAGAAGCTTTATCTTGAAAGCTAAAGAGAGTGAAAATTTAACCAAAGAAGATATTGATAACCATTTTGAAGACAATCCTATGGGATCATTATTTGAGAAATTATACGATACAGATGAAAATGGAGAGGTTGATCCTGAATATAAAAGAGCTGATGCTGATGCGATAAACGCAAATGCAGGTAACCCAATTGATGGTACAAACTTTGTTGAACCTAAAGTAAGTGATGTAGATACAAGATACCCTCATCGTGTTGATGCAGGGGTAACGAATATTGCTGACATATATGACAGTAATGGTGATGGTAAACCGGATAATGCTGATGGTCAGATTGATGACCAAGATACTATTGTAGAGGCTAATAAACCGATCACAGTTAATGAAAACTCAGAAGATAATGAGATCAATGAAGATGGGACAGTTGTCTTATCTAAGTATTATCGTATCCATGTCAACAAAGGAGATACAGCCGATAAAGACGATGATATCTATGTAGTTGGTACAAAACCAACAGTCACAATCAATGAGATTGATTTTAAAACGATTTATGAGCCAAATGATCAAGATGTTGCCGGAAATCAAACAATAAAAACTCCTGGTAAAAAAGGTACTTCTACAACGACAACTACCTATACAGTCAATCCAGAGACAGGTGCACGTACAGCAAATCCATCTACAACAGTGGAAACAGAAAAACCTGTTAATAAAGTTGTTTTAGTTGGAACAAAACCAAAAGTAGAAGAAAAAGAACTACCATTTACAAGACGTTATGTAGAAGATAATACAAAAGATAAGGATTATCGAGAAACAACCCAACAAGGTGTTAAGGGTAAGGAAACAAAAACAACTACTTATACGTTGGATACAACGAATGGTACAGTTACAGAAAACAATCCAACAACGGTTACAGAAGAACCAAAAGAAGAAATTATAACAGTTGGAACAAAACCAAAAGTAGAAGAAAAAGAACTACCATTTACAAGACGCTATGTAGAAGATAAAACCAAAGACAAGGATTATCGAGAAACAACCCAACAAGGTGTTAAGGGTAAGGAAACAAAAACAACTACTTATACGTTGGATACAACGAATGGTACAGTTACAGAAAACAATCCAACAACGGTTACAGAACAACCAAAAGAAGAAATTATAACAGTTGGAACAAAACCAAAAGTAGAAGAAAAAGAACTACCATTTACAACACGCTATGTAGAAGATAATACAAAAGATAAAGATTATCGAGAAACTACACAAACAGGAGTAAAAGGAAAAGAAACAAAAACAACTACTTATACGTTGGATACAACGAATGGTACAGTTACAGAAAACAATCCAACAACGGTTACAGAAGAACCAAAAGAAGAAATTATAACAGTTGGAACAAAACCAAAAGTAGAAGAAAAAGAACTACCATTTACAACACGCTATGTAGAAGATAATACAAAAGATAAAGATTATCGAGAAACTACACAAACAGGAGTAAAAGGAAAAGAAACAACAACTACAACTTACACAATGGATCCAAACACAGGAACTGTGACAGAAAACACTCCAACAGTAGTAAGAGAAGAACCAAAAGAAGAAATTATTACAGTAGGAACAAAACCAAAAGTAGTGGAAACACCAGAGACTCCACAACCAGGACAACCAACCGCTCCTGAGGAAGCACCAGCTCAACCAGGTCAACCATCTGAGCCTGAAGACCAACCAAATCTTAAGGTAGCTCCGCCGACTATCGCTATTGTGGAAGAACCAAATAAAGCAAGCATCGAAGTAAAAGCTCCTAAAAAAGATGCAGATACAGTCAAAATTATCTATCCTAAGAGTAATGGCTCTGGTAATGAAGTTCTAACTCTTACCAAGCAACCTAGTGGTGAATGGACTTTAGACAAACAACCTGAAAATGTTACATTAGACAAGAAAACAGGTACTGTAACCATTCCACGAGAATCAGTTGTCAATAAACAAAAAGTCCAAGCTCGAGCCAAGCATAAAACGAGTGATTATACTCCGTTTGTATACGCTGCTTTATCAATCGAAGCAGCAAACCCAGAGCATCCAGTAACGCTATGGGTAGATAGAGCAGGTAAGGAGATTAAGGAAAAAGTAGTTGGCAAAAAAGTACAGGCTGGCGAAATTGCAGGCTACAAGTGGCTATCTAGTCGCTTAGAAGAAGGTATTTTGACGCATACATTTGAGAAAGTAGCGAATGGAACTCCAATTTTACCAGAAAGCCCAACTAGTCATCCAAGGACTCCATCAAGTTCGCCATCAACTTCAACGCCAGAAAAACCAAACAAAGTTGAAACTCCAGCGGTTCGTACAGTATGGCGCGATGAAAACGGAAAAGACTTGAAAATGCCATCAGTTGATAAGCAAGAAGCAGGTGAAGTTCCAGGCTATGAATTTGTTGAGAGTCACCGTGAGGGAGATAACTTGATAGTTCATGTGTTTAGAACCAAGCAAGCTCAAACTCCTGCTCCAAAAGACCAAACTCCAAGCCCAACACCATCTAAAGTTTCAGAACAAAAAGGTGAAGCAGTGGCTACAGCTACATCAGAAAAGACAGTAGATAGTGCAACATCTACAAAAACATCTGATAAAGCAGAGTTGCCAAACACAGGTACAGAAGCGAATGCTAGCTTGGCTAGCGCTGGTATCATGACCTTGTTAGCTGGTCTAGGATTAGGATTCTTCAAGAAAAAAGAAGACTAAAAACTCATAGTTTTTAAGAAGATGATTCGTCATCTTCTTTTTTGGCTCTTTGTCAACTGTAGTGGGGTGGAGAAAAGCTAATACTTTTCGAAAATCTCTTCAAACCGCGTCAACGTCGCCTTGCCGTAGATATATGTAACTGNNCTACAACCTCAAAGCAGTGTTTTGAGCAGCCTGCGGCTAGTTTCCTAGTTTCCTCTTTGATTTTCATTGAGTATAAGATTAAGAAGAAGCTGAGAAAAAGCCTCTCAAATCAGAAAAACGCATAGTATCAGGTGTTCAAAACTTGAGACTATGCGTTTTATTGTGGGAAGATTTACTTTATTTTCTCCGGAAGTTGAGTTTTGGTCCAGTCTCTTTAAATTATATGTTATCTTAAATTCAGAACAGAACATTATAACTTATAAAACATTGCTAGAAATTGATTCGACTTTACTATCCTATTTGTTCAGAGTTTATTTCCTTTTGCTATAAAGTTTGAATTTCTTTTGTTTTTTCTACTCTTTTTCCGAATAAATAGATAGAAGCATCAAATCTAGTAAATTAGATTAAAAAATGTGCTATAATGAAAGGAGAGCAAACATGACTGTACGTCATCCGGGCATTAGCCCAACCAATGACTTGGTTGCTAAGAAAATCTTTAGCAATCCAGAAATCACTTGTCAATTTATCCGCGATATGCTGGACTTGCCAGCAAAAAATGTAACCATTTTGGAGGGAAGCAATATTCACGTCTTGCCTTCTTTACCCTACTCGGCACAGGATTTCTATACCAGTATAGATGTTTTGGCGGAGTTGGACAACGGCACTCAAGTTATCATTGAGATTCAGGTTCACCATCAGAATTTTTTCATCAATCGCCTATGGGCTTATCTGTGCAGTCAAGTCAATCAAAATCTTGAAAAAATTCGTCAACGTGAAGGTGATACCCACCAGAGTTACAAGCATATCGCACCTGTTTACGCAATAGCTATTGTGGATAGTAATTATTTCCAAGATGATCTAGCTTTCCACAGTTTCAGTATGCGCGAAGACACGACAGGTGAAGTCTTAACCATCACAAATAATGGACAAGAAAACCATCTGGTTAAGATGGCGTTCTTGGAATTAAAAAAATACAGAAAAACCAGCAAAGACGAGGTTCGCAAGCCGTGGTTGGAGTTTTTCGGGAACAAACCCTTTACCCAGCAACCCGAGCGAGCTATCAGTCAAGCAGACCAACTGCTGGACTATAAGAGCTGGTCCGAGGAGGACAGGAAGATGTTTAGTCAACTACGTATGCGTGAAGAACAAGCATTATTAGCACAGGACTATGCCTTGGAACAAGCTGAAGAAAAAGGTTTAGAGCGTGGGAAAATATCTACCTTTCTTGATTTAGTACATCAACATGTTTTAACTTCCGAATTTGCGAGTGAGCAATTAGGTATGTCAGTTGCTGAGTTTGAGTCACTATTGAAAGACCGTAATAAATAAGACCTAAAAATACAGAGAAACCAGCAAAGACGAGGTTCGCAAGCCGTGGTTGGAGTTTTTCGGGAATAAACCCTTTACCCAGGAACCCGAGCGAGCCATCAGCCAGGCAGATCAACTACTGGACTACAAAAGCTGGTCTGAGGAGGACAGGAAAATGTTTAGTCAACTACGTATGCGCGAAGAACAAGCCTTGTTAGCACAGGACTATGCTTTGGAACAAGCTAGGGCAGAAGGTATTGAACAGGGGTTGGAATGTGGTCTTGAACGTGGAAAACTTTTTGCCTTCTTAGACATGGTTCGTCAACATGTTTTAACTTCTGAATTTGCCAGCCAGCAGTTAGGAATGACTGTCGCTGAGTTTGAGTCACTCTTGTAAACGAGCGAAAATGTTTAGCTAGCTATCTTGCAAAAAAATAAGTAGAGTTTATAATCCAAATACTTTTTAATACCAAGAATAAGCAGAGCCGGTTTTTCTAGGATATTTGGGTTAAGACGATTGTCTTGAATGCCTTAGGGAAACATGCTATACTACTTGTATGATTATTTTACAAGCTAATAAAATTGAACGTTCTTTTGCAGGAGAGGTTCTTTTTGATAATATCAACCTACAGGTTGATGAACGAGATCGGATTGCCCTTGTTGGGAAAAATGGTGCAGGTAAGTCTACTCTTTTGAAGATTTTAGTTGGAGAAGAGGAGCCAACTAGCGGAGAAATCAATAAGAAAAAAGATATTTCTCTGTCTTACCTAGCCCAAGATAGCCGTTTTGAGGTTGCAGAT
>NZ_VMMU01000021.1:0-19100 GCF_013277385.1 Streptococcus sp. 544 | reverse complement strand
ACGAAGTCAGTAACCATACATACGGCAAGGCGACGTTGACGTGGTTTGAAGAGATTTTCGAAGAGTATTATTTTTAAAAAATCTTTCCAGAAACTAGTTGCTAAATAGGGTAAAAATTGATAAAATAAGGAATATCTAAAAAATTTTAAGGAGAATCTAGCAAATGGATTTCACATGGGCACTGAAGTATGCCACTGAATTTTTGGGAACTGCCATTTTGATCATTCTTGGGAATGGTGCAGTTGCCAACGTTGAACTTAAAGGTACGAAAGGTCACCAAAGTGGCTGGATCGTCATCGCTGTTGGTTATGGTATGGGGGTTATGATCCCAGCCTTGATGTTTGGTAACGTATCTGGGAACCACATCAACCCTGCTTTCACTCTAGGACTTGCAGTTAGCGGTCTTTTCCCTTGGGCACAAGTGGTACCTTACATTATCGCGCAAGTCTTGGGGGCTATCTTTGGTCAAGCCTTGGTTGTGGCAACACACCGTCCATTCTACTTGAAAACTGAAAACTCAAATAACATCTTGGGAACTTTCTCAACTATTTCAAGTATTGACCATGGTACAAAAGAAAGTCGCTATGCAGCAACTGTCAATGGTTTGATTAACGAGTTTGTTGGTTCATTTGTTTTGTTCTTTGCAGCTCTTGGTTTGACTAAAAACTTCTTTGGTGCTGAAGTGCTTCAATACATGAAACAAATGGCAACACAAGCAGGACAAACAGTTGATTTTTCTGACTTGGCTATTAAAGCACAGGTGGCTCCACACACTGCTTCAGGACTTTCTGTGGCTCACTTGGCACTTGGATTCCTCGTTATGGCTTTGGTAACATCACTTGGAGGACCTACAGGACCTGCCTTGAACCCAGCTCGTGACTTGGGACCACGTCTCCTTCATGCTTTCCTTCCAAAATCAGTTCTTGGTGAGCATAAAGGCGATTCAAAATGGTGGTATTCTTGGGTACCAGTAGTAGCACCTATTGCAGCAGCAATTGCGGCAGTAGCTGTATTCAAATTCCTTTATCTCTAAGAAATAGCTCCTTTAACATTTGAGTGAGCACCATCTATAAGTAAGAGAGGATCAGACTGGTTCTCTCTTTTTGATTTTTTAGGGAAATGAAAGAAAATCTAAACAAACTCCTCTCCAGCAGTGGTTTAGAAGTCTCAGTGGGCTATTCCAGCTATTATAGTAGGTTGCAGTTGAAATAATAGACCCTTGTTTCTAAAACATTGTGAGGAATTGGTTTGAATTCCCCAATCAAATTGTGTAGTTTTCATTCTACTATATATTATCGGAGATGGGTTCCCTATCTTGTAAGTCTGCTTTATAGTGGGTTGAGGTTGGAATAGTCCTCCCTTCTTTCTCAAACACTGTGGGGAATTGATTTGCCTTCCTCAACAAAATGTTCAGTTTCTATTTCATTTCGCTATAAAATAAGCGATTAGGGGGGCTATTCTTCGACCGACATTGGCTCTGCTGTGTCCTATGATGGTTATCGTTTTATCTGCAATCTTATACTCAATGAAAATCAAAGAGTAAACTAGGAAGCTAGCCGCAGGTTGTTCAAAACACAGTTTTGAGGTTGTAGATAGAACTGACGAAGTCAGCTCAAAATAATGTTTTGAGGTTGTAGATGAAGAGGTTGGGCAAAAACTCGACTTTAGGAGAAAATGAAGTAAATCTTCCCATAAAACGCATAGTACCAAGGTTTCTCAAGACCTGATACTATATGTTTTTCTGATTGCAAAGACTTTTTGACCAGTCTCAACTATACCTACGGTAAGGCGACGCTGACGTGGTTTGAAGAGATTTTCGAAGAGTATTAAACTGATGTTGTGAATAACTTATACCTAGCTTCCTAGTTTGCTTTTGTAGTATAAACCAGAGACTGTTTACATTCTCAGCAAGTGAGTGGATGAATAATGCTGAAAACTCCTTGAAGGCTAAGTCTATTTAGTACTTTCTATTAGTTAGTTAAATTTTTACCAAGAATAATTCACAAAAACGTTGTAAAACACTTGCAATTTAGCTGAAATTTGATAAAATAGTAAGGAAAGTTAGACTGTATTGCCTACTGTCTATCTATAAAATATATTTTATTGGAGGCTTTTACTCAAATGGCAAAAGAAAAATACGATCGTAGTAAACCACACGTTAACATTGGTACTATCGGACACGTTGACCACGGTAAAACTACCCTAACTGCAGCTATCACAACTGTTTTGGCACGTCGCTTGCCTTCATCAGTTAACCAACCTAAAGACTATGCGTCTATCGATGCTGCTCCAGAAGAACGCGAACGCGGTATCACTATCAACACTGCGCACGTTGAGTACGAAACTGAAAAACGTCACTACGCTCACATCGACGCTCCAGGACACGCGGACTACGTTAAAAACATGATCACTGGTGCCGCTCAAATGGACGGAGCTATCCTTGTAGTAGCTTCAACTGACGGACCAATGCCACAAACTCGTGAGCACATCCTTCTTTCACGTCAGGTTGGTGTTAAACACCTTATCGTCTTCATGAACAAAGTTGACTTGGTTGACGACGAAGAATTGCTTGAATTGGTTGAAATGGAAATCCGTGACCTATTGTCAGAATACGACTTCCCAGGTGACGATCTTCCAGTTATCCAAGGTTCAGCTCTTAAAGCTCTTGAAGGTGACTCTAAATACGAAGACATCGTTATGGAATTGATGAACACAGTTGATGAGTACATCCCAGAACCAGAACGTGACACTGACAAACCATTGCTTCTTCCAGTCGAGGACGTATTCTCAATCACTGGACGTGGTACAGTTGCTTCAGGACGTATCGACCGTGGTATCGTTAAAGTCAACGACGAAATCGAAATCGTTGGTATCAAAGAAGAAACTCAAAAAGCAGTTGTTACTGGTGTTGAAATGTTCCGTAAACAACTTGACGAAGGTCTTGCCGGAGATAACGTAGGTGTCCTTCTTCGTGGTGTTCAACGTGACGAAATCGAACGTGGACAAGTTATCGCTAAACCAGGTTCAATCAACCCACACACTAAATTCAAAGGTGAAGTCTACATCCTTACTAAAGAAGAAGGTGGACGTCACACTCCATTCTTCAACAACTACCGTCCACAATTCTACTTCCGTACTACTGACGTTACAGGTTCAATCGAACTTCCAGCAGGTACTGAAATGGTAATGCCTGGTGATAACGTGACAATCGACGTTGAGTTGATCCACCCAATCGCCGTAGAACAAGGTACTACATTCTCTATCCGTGAGGGTGGACGTACTGTTGGTTCAGGTATGGTTACAGAAATCGAAGCTTAATTCGATTTAGTTCCCAGAAGAACAATTATTTAAGTCAGACACTAAAAGAATCTTGCTTTGCAAGGTTCTTTTTTTCAGATATTGAACTAATACTCAATGAAAATCACAGAGCAAACTAGGAAGCTANNAACACCGTTTTGAGGTTGTAGATAGAACTGACGAAGTCAGCTTAAAACATGTTTTTGAGGTTGCAGATAAGACTGACGAAGTCAGTATCATATACATACGACAAGGCGAAGCTGACACGGTTTGAAGAGATTTTCGAAGAGTATAAAATTGAATTGCTTATAAAAAAGCTCCATACACTGGATGTGTATAGAGCAACGGAGCTTTATTTGATATAGAGTTCTTGGTTTTTTAAGACAATTTCACGTACGCTCGCAAATTTCTTGAGTTTTTTAAGTTCTTCTGGATGAGTGACGAGAGTGATAACATAACCTTCCTTGCCCATACGACCAGTACGGCCAGCACGGTGTGTGTAGGTTTCGCTATCTCTAGGAACATCAAAGTTTACGACGCATTCTAGGCTATCGATATCAATCCCTCGAGCCAAAAGGTCAGTTGCAAGGAGTAGGGTTAGTTGCTTATCTTTAAACTTTTCTAAGATGACTTTTCTAAATTTGACATTAACATCACTAGCGAGAGAAACAGCCAAGATATCACGATACTGTAATTTTTCTTCTGCACTTCCAAGGTCTGATAGGCTGTTAAAGAAGACCAGACCGCGGAAATCCTCCACATGAGCTAGTTTTCGTAGCATATCCACTCGGTGACGCTGGTCTACCTGCATGTAGAAATGTTGGATATTATCCAGTTTTTGATCAGAGAGATCAATGGTACGTGTATTCGGCGCAATCTTTTCTTGGTCAAACTTGGTCGTGGCACTCATGTAGACCAGTTGGTGGTCACGCGGTGCGTAGTGAGTGATTTTCTCTACAAAGTGTATCTGAGAATCATCAAGCAATTGGTCGAATTCATCCAGGATGATGGTTTCCACATTCATCATCTTGATTTTTTTCAATTTAATGAGTTCAAAGATACGGCCAGGGGTTCCAATCAGAATTTCTGGTCCTTTTTTGAGTCGTTCAATTTGTCGTTTTTGACTTGAACCTGATAAGAAGAGTTGGGGAGTCAAGCCGATAGCTTCAGCCCACGTTTTACATACATCGAAAATCTGTCCAGCAAGTTCTGTATTTGGTGCTAGAATCAAGAGTTGTTGGGCTTTTTTCTTTTGTAGTCTGAGAAGACTTGGTAGGAGGTAAGCTAGGGTCTTACCAGTTCCGGTTGGGCTCACTCCTAGGAGGTTTTCTCCAGCAAGAATAGGATCAAATAGTTGAGTTTGAATGGGGGTGAATTCCTGGAAACCGAGTTGGTCACTCAGTTCTTGCCACTCAGTCGGTAGTTTGCTTTTCATTTTTCTGCCTCAAATCTAATTCCAGCAGTCTGGCGTATGGTATATAGTAGCTCATGGACAGAGCTTGCATCTTCCAGCCAATTCTGGTAGAGTGTCTGGTCTGGTTGCTGAATCATCTGTGCAAATGCAGCGACTTCCTCAGTCATAGTATGAGGAGCCTGTTGGATAGGGAGCTGGACTTGATTGCCTTGGTGGTCGGTAAAAATAGCTGAGCGGATATGCTCGATGGTGTTGAGGGTCAAGGTTCCGTCTGTCGTATAAATCTCGCAAGGAAGATTGGAAGTGATGTTTTTCCCAGCTTTGATGTGAACTTGAAAGTCAGGGTAGAAGAGGATACCATCTCCATTTAGGTCAATGCTATTGTCAAGCTGTTGAGCCTGGTAAGTCGCGTCATTAGCTTTTCCAAAAAGGTGAACGGCAGCGTAGAGAGGATAAATTCCCAAATCCATAAGAGCTCCACCGGCAAAACGGTCTGAGAAGACATTTGGTGTCTGTCCAGCCAACAAGTTAGGCATTTTGGAAGAATACTTGGCATAGTTGAAATCTGCTCCCAAAATTTGTTTGTCTGCTAAAAAGTTTTTGATGATAGTGAAAGCTTTTTCATGGTAATTGCGGGCTGCTTCGAATATAAAATAGTGATTTTTCTCAGCTGTATGTCTCAAGTCTAGCCATTCTTGTGGCTGAGTGACAGCTGGCTTTTCAAGAATGACGTGTTTACCAGCAGACAAGGCAGCCTTTGACTGAGCAAAATGCAAGGAGTTTGGACTGGCAATATAGACCACATCAAAGGAGCTCTTGAAGAAGTCTTCTAATTGATCGAAGAGTTGGATATTCTGATAGCGAGAAGCAAAGGTTGCTGCGGTTTCAAGTTTCCTAGAATAGACTGCGCCCAGCTGGTATTTTCCACTGGCATGGGCTGCTTCTATGAAGTGATGGCTGATAGCACCTGTTCCGATGACACCTAATTTAAGCATAGATACTCCTTTTCCGATTTTAAATCTTTCTTTCATTATAACATAGATAGACGGGACTATCCAACAGAGGGTAAAAAATTTCAAATAAGCGATTCGCTTTCTTCTGAAGAAAAGCTTTCTTTTACGAATAAATAGATATAAGCATCAAATCTAGTAAATTAGATTAAAAAATGTGCTATAATAGAAGGAGGAAAAGGATGATTCTAAGACATCCGGGCATTAGCCCAACTAATGACTTGGTTGCTAAGAAAATATTCAGCAACCCAGAAATCACTTGTCAATTTATCCGCGATATGCTGGACTTGCCAGCAAAAAATGTGACCATTTTGGAGGGAAGTAACATTCATGTCTTGCCTTCTTTACCCTACTCGGTGCAGGATTTCTATACCAGTATAGATGTTTTGGCGGAGTTGGACAATGGCACTCAGGTAATTATTGAAATTCAGGTACATCATCAGAATTTTTTCATCAATCGCCTGTGGGCTTACCTTTGCAGTCAGGTCAATCAAAACCTAGAAAAAATTCGCCAACGAGAAGGTGATACACACCAGAGTTACAAGCATATCGCACCAGTATATGCCATCGCAATCGTGGACAGTAATTATTTCTCAGATGACTTGGCTTTTCACAGTTTCAGTATGCGAGAGGACACGACAGGTGAGGTTTTAACCATAATAAATAACGGTCAGGAAAACCATCTGGTTAAGATGGCATTCTTGGAACTAAAAAAATATAGAGAAACCAGCAAAGATAGCATTCGCAAACCATGGTTGGAGTTTTTTGGGAACAAACCCTTTACTCAGCACCCCGAGCGAGCCATCAGCCAAGCAGACCAACTGCTGGACTACAAGAGCTGGTCCGAGGAGGACAGGAAGATGTTTAGTCAACTACGTATGCGTGAAGAACAAGCATTATTAGCACAGGACTATGCCTTGGAAACAGCTAGGGCGGAAGGTATTGAACAAGGTCTAGAGCGTGGGAAATTCTTTGCCTTTCTGGATATGGTTCGCCAAGGACTTCTGACTTCCGAGGTTGCCAGTCAGCAGTTGGGTATGTCAGCATCTGAGTTTGAGGCGCTATTGAAGGCCCACCATAAATAAGACCTAAAAAATACAGAGAAACCAGCAAAGACAAGGTTCGTAAACCATGGTTGGAGTTTTTGGGAACAAACCCTTTACCC
The DNA here is from genome assembly GCF_013277385.1 of Streptococcus sp. 544. Classification (NCBI taxonomy): domain Bacteria; kingdom Bacillati; phylum Bacillota; class Bacilli; order Lactobacillales; family Streptococcaceae; genus Streptococcus; species Streptococcus sp. 544. Next base: position 12,214 of record NZ_VMMU01000021.1, on the reverse strand, counting down.
AGCACCCCGAGCGAGCCATCAGCCAGGCGGACCAACTGCTGGATTAAAAATTAGGAAATATCGTGTAGAAAATAGTAACAGATTTTATCTCTTTGTGGGATGAAGTCTGTTTTTTTGTATGATGGGCAGGTCCTACATCTGAGTGGCAAGCTCTCCGTAGGTATCCGCTATCGGTTAATGCATAGCATATCTGAATGAAATAAGAACTGGAAAAATCAATCAGGAAAGTCAAAGTAATTTCTATGAATGTTTTAGAAGTACTAGTGAACTATTCCAAATTCAATATTCTATAAACGAAAATCAAAAAGCAAGCCAGGAGACTTATGTAGGATAGCTCAAAATACTAATCTTAGATTGAGGATAAGAGTAGAATGATAATCAATGGATTTAGAACAAATATAATGAGCTGAAGCTGGGATAGTACAAGGGGCTTTTAAAATATTGTTAGAAATTATTTTAAAATCCCCTTATCAATTTGTTCATATTCTATTTCAATCTACTATATTTCCAAGCTTGATTATCATGAGGTAAGGGCTGAAAGCGGTCTAGGGATAGGAGTGATTTTAGAGATGAGAATCGTCAAAGAAAGGAATAGGGAGATTGTGGCTCTAGGAATAGGGGATAGTGAGATGAAATAAAAGCTAACAATTCAATTTCTAACCAGCTAACCATTTAATCTTGCTGCAAATAGGTATCGAATAAGTCCCGTAAGTCTTAGACATTTTTTAGAAACTGATGATAAGCTCTTCCAATCCAAAAATAGGGAGGGTTTTTCAAACTAAAATTTGAATCCATACTTGGTTTCTAAATTATATTTAATATATTCACACTACTAAAAATCAGCCAATTATAACTATTATTATACTAAAATTTTCATAAATAAAGATATAGAAAAGTTATTAGTTTATAGGAAATAAATCAAAAAAGCGTATATCTATAATCAATATAATAAACATATGCTAAAAAATTCTCTAAAAATCAAGATTTTTGGATGATTAGATGGTAAATTCGGGGGGGGTATGGTATAATTATTACTAGACTGTACACTGGGTGCAGTGGGTTAAATAGTTCTATCAATACTATTTAATATCATGTGAGTTTGAAGATGATAAGGCTATTTTTGTTTTCAAAACAACTTACAAAAAAGGAGAAAAATTTCATGGACTTTGGAAAATATAACAAAGAAAAGGTTTTCCGATATTCGATTCGAAAATATCACTTTGGTGCTGCCAGTGTCGCGGTTGCGGCATTGATGTTCTTTGCTAACGGGGCAGTAGCAGCGCATGAACCCATTACTCCAGCTACGGCAAGTGATGTCGTTACGGCAGGTTCTGATGGCAATGCAGATGGAAATCCGGCGTCCTCGGATGAGGGAGACTCGAACAAGGTTTCAACTGACCAGCCAGCTGAACTCAAAGCAGCTGATGAGGTGAAAACGCAAGAAGCGCCAGCTGAGGAAACCAATCAAGGGCAAGCAGGAGCTGAGTCTAACTCTGCTCAGTCCGAGACAAATCCAGCTAACCAAGAACCTTCTCAAGCAGGAGAAGTAAAAGAGCAAGAAGAGCCGACCGTCGCTGATACGACAGCAGCCAAATCAATTCAAGGTAATCTGCAAGCTTTGTTGGCAAAACTAACGCTTAGCTCAATGCAGGAACTCCATGCTGAAGTGGAAGCGCGTTTAGCAGCAGCTAAGGCAGTTTTGGAAGATCCAAAAGCGACGCAAGCGCAGGTTGATGAGCAAGCAAGACTGATGGCTGAGCTTATGAGTCGTGTCAATCAAACCTTGACACCTAGCCTAGAAACTCCAACAATCTTGGAAAGGGCTGGTCTGACATCTACAAGTCTGACACCTACTGGACTTGCTACTCCAGAGGGAGCTACGACTGCGCAAACAAGTGGAGGAAAAGGTCGTAGAAGAACTTTGAGCGAGCCTACATCAGATGAAAATCAAGTTAGGCCATCTGCTGGAGGAGACTCAACAGGTTCTGGAGCTGGCTCTCAAGCTACTCCACAGACGCTCCCAACCTACACAAATACAGAAGGTGAAAATGGTGTTTATGACCTAAAAGATGAATTAGAGTTCATCACTGAGCAACTCCGAGCTAATGGAGCATCGGCAGATAAAATCCAAGCAGCCAAGGCAGCCGTTGATAAGTTCAATGAAGCCTTTTCTAAAGGCGACACCATCAGTCAATCAGATTTTGATGCGGCCTTAGCAGACCTGAAAAAATCACGTGAACTGATTGAAGGAGTCCTTGCTGAAAATGAAGCAAATGCAGGAGTGGTAACAGGACCTGCAACCCCAAGCGAAAACAATGTAATCATCCAACCGCGCACCAACGCCACAGGATGGTCAGGTTTCCGCTCGATGTCAGCAGGCGCACCAACTCGTACGAAACGTGCGGCTGGGCAGGATAGAGCGGCAGTTGGTATCGAGAATGCTGACTTTGATACGAAAACAGGTTATTTCTTTGAAAGTGGACAAAATAACTCACCATATCCTAAATACACCTATGTGTTTGCTTCAAACGGAGGGGTTATTCGTCGTTTCTATGAAGGAAGTTCAATTAAGGAAACCTATAACAATTATCACGTTGAAACCATACCGACTGCTACAGGTATCAAATGGAAGATTTCAATCAATGGTGAACATAAAAATCTCCATACCCATAAGATGTTCTTTACACTTCCGCAAGGTCAAGAACTAAAAAGTGGTAGTGTTGTAACGCAAGTTACGAATGGTAGCGGCTACTCAACTCGTCAAAGAGGTAAAATCGAACCAGGGAAAGATGAAATTTTATCAGCACTAGACAATGCCTTTACCGACTTGCCTGAGGGAAATCCTTTTAGAGGTGCAGGGTTTATCAATGCGAGAAAAGGAAATAAAAACCAGACTAATGCAACGCTTACTGGATATGTAGGTTCTGCAGGGCGTTTCAAAGTACATAGCCTTTCTGAGCTAATCACAGAATCCATTTATCCTCCAACAGCTACTGGTGGTTTCTACAATCGTGATGGTATCGAACCAAGTGATAAACAAACATACTCTAACGAAAAAAGAAAGATTATAGACCGAGATGTTCGAGATGTCTATACTTTTGAAATTCGCCAAGAAGATCGAAACGAGTATACAATCGAGTTTGAAACAACTGGAAGTAGTAGCTTAAAAGATTTAAGTTATGCTGCAGGTTTGAAACGTGTAACGACAGACCAACGTCGCCTTGGAATTCAACTCTTTGCAAAAACGGATGCTGAAACATTAAAAGCAGACAAATATGGTATGCGAGGGAGAGGAAATGGGTATTTCCTAGTTGAAAAGGGGCGCTATACTTATGTAGATGCTGGTGTTGATAAATCTAATACTTTGTATTATGGAAATACTTATGCAGATGACCGAGCGAAAACGGATTTGACCTATGCAAAAGGTGTAATTACCAGTCAGGGAGCTTTCGGTAGGGATCATCAGATTGATGCTGGATACTATATCGCTGTAAATGGCTATTCTGATATTGAGAAGGCTAAGTTTGATATGAATAGGGATGCTGGTGGCTCAGGTGTTCAGTACAGTTGGATTATTGAAGGACATGAAATAACAAATAAAACGCAAGCAGCGGAAACGATTGCCAATAACGCGGGGGTGCATACCTACAAACTCCGTGCCCTCTTTGGTTCGGATAATAGTGCTAATGAAATTCCGCTAACCTTTATTGTTAAACCAGATAAGCCGAACATTGTTACAGATTTGAGTCGAAAAGTAGGAACGACAACAGATATCGTAGTAAACAATATCAATAAAGACCTAAATGTAGAACTGTATAAAAAAGGGGAAAACGGACAAGCGGATACCCTTGTGAAAGCTATGAAATCTACAGCAAATGGTCAAATTACCTTCACAAATGTAGATTTAGAAACTGGTAAATACTATGTGAAACAAGGTACAAAAAATGGTTGGCTAGATCGTAACAATGTCTTACAAGATGGTATAGAATCGGATAACTCTGATGAAAAAGCAGCAACAGATGGTGTCCCACCTAAAGTTAGAATTGTAAATGGAAGTGAACTTCCTGAAGCGAGAAATGATGCAAATCCGGTTTTATATGAAGTAGTTCAAGGACAACCATTTAGACCACAGCTTGAAGCGTGGGATAATACAGGAAATCTTACTAAATTTAGAATTAGTAACCTTCCAACAGGAGTGACGGCTACTAATGCGAATGATTCATTCAGACAAAATAATAATGCTACTAAATCTAACACATTCGGTCCGGTGACATTTACGGGTAATGTCCCTAATAATATGACTACTGGAACGTATACATCAACGATAACTGTTAGTGATGGTTCAACTGGGGATAAACAATACTTCTTCAAATATCGTGTGATTGCTCGCGATAACGAAGCACCAACAGTCACGATGAATGGTAAGGCATTGACTGAAAATGCTGCTGATAATCGTTTTGTGCTTTATCGTGGAGCAACATTCAATCCTACATTTACTGTTAGCGATAATTCTGGTACAGTATCGTCATTCAAGATGAGTGGAGGACCTGCTGGAGTATGGTTTAATAAAAACGGAAATAGCGATGATGCTAAGACAAATCTTACAAGCGGAACATCTTATCAATTAACAGCTAATAATGTGGTTGATACTAACGCAGCTCTTGGGACAAATGAGGCAAGTGTTGTTGTAAGTGATGCCAACAATAATGCAAAAACATACAAATTCCAATATACAGTTGTAGATATTCAACCAAAAAATTCTCCTAAAGATGTTGCGGTTAATTCAACACTAGGAAAACCACAAGATTACTTAAAAGTGGTTGATAATAGCTCAGGAACTGAAGCGTCTAAGTATCTTCCGGATAATGTTACCTATTCTTGGAAAGAAGGAACAACAACTAAAGCGAATGATACAAAATTAGACACAGTAGGCACTGTTACTAAATACAAAGCAACAGTGAATATACCTAACAGTACGACTCCTGTTAAAAAGACAATTGATGGCAAGGCATATACGATCTATGCCCCAACAAGTGTGGGAACAGCTATTACATTTAATGTTCAAGACACGGTTGCACCGACAGTGAAATTAACAAATGCAACCTATAATAATACAGTTGAACCGTTAAAAACAGATGAAAATAGTTCGCCTCTGGTGACGATTTTCCGTGGGGCAAAATTAAGTATCCCGTTAACTTACTATGACAATGCAGCAACCGGTCGAGTAAATCTTAAGTATATTAGTGGTTTGCCAAACGGTGTAACATTTGGTGGAACAAATAATCAATTAACAGAAACTGGTAAAACAGAACAATCACCAGGAAATTACACATTATCAGGAAAAGTTGCAGCTGATGCAACTTTAGGTACACAAGTCATCACTTTTAAAGTCTCAGATGACCAAGCTGGTAATGTTGAGAGTGGAAATAAAGCAGAATTAAAATTCCGACTAAGAGTCTTGGATTTAGATTTTGAACAAGGACGTTCAGCGAAAGCTAATCAATCATCTATTACACTGCAAGCTGATCCAGGTCAGGAACTTGGAGATGCTAATAATTACTTAACGGTTAATGATGGAACAAATCGGCAAGACCAAGGTAATTTCCCAAGTGGTATGACATTCCGTATGATAAATGCTGCTGATAACTCAGTTATATCTAATGTGCCGACAGCACCAGGACGTCACGCAGTAAAAGCAAGAGCTTACTTCCCAGCAGGCTATGCAGGTACTAATGAAGTGAGTCCTGTAGTCCAAGGTAATACGGATACTGAACTGAACGGTCGCAGTTATATGGAAAAAACGATCTACTTTGACGTTAAACCAACAGCGCCTACAGTTACTGCTGAGGCTAATGGGGATGTAGTAGTAGCACAGACAAACCAACCAAACGTCAATACATTAAGTTTCACATATAGAGATAAAGATAACAATAAACAAACAGTGACAGCTACTAAGACTGGTAATACATGGGCATTGAATAACGCGCCTGCGGATGGTATGACAATAGACTCAACTTCTGGTGCGGTGACAATAAAAGACCGTCAAATAAAAGATGCTACAGAAGTTACAGCTAAGGTGGTAGCTCAAGATGTAGAAAGTACGGTTGCTACTGGGACTTCTTTAGCAGGTGAGAAAACTCGACCTACCTTTACTTTTAGTGATAAATATACAGCAGTTGTAGATGGAGAGCGTGTTGTTTATGTAACTCCGACAGAGGACTTATCAAATAGTTCTATAATTTTAGGAACTGTGAGAGATGATTCTAACAAGTTAAGAGAGGTTGTCTTATATCACGGTGACGGACGTAATACTAATCTGGACTTTGGTTTAAATTACAACAAAAAAGCTAGTGAAAATAATGTTGAGTTTAGTGCGCCATTTAACATTGAGATTACAGGAACACTTCCAAGAGAAAATCGTAATACAAGACGTATATGGAGTAACGGTGATAATATTGTAACTCGTTATGTTTATGCCAAAGATGCTGCAGATAATGAGTTTAAAAATAATACGGACAATAAACAAAATCCGAATCGTGTAGTCATCAAAGTATTGACGCAAGCAGCTAAGTATGAACCTACTATCAATGCACAAACACTTAAAAAAGATTTTACGGCAAACGATATTCGCGTAACCGATGAAGAATTTAATAAGATGAAATCAAACTTAACATTTTCTACAAATAGAGGAGATGTTAAAGTAGCATACAATTCTTCAGATATGACTATCACTATGAAAGAGAAGGGTGCTATTAAGCGTGAGGGTGATTCATATCATGTAGGAGCTACGATTACGTATCCAGATGGTTCAACTGAGGACATTAAAATACCAGTTGAAAATGCAGATAAGGTAGCCCCAACAGTTAAATTAACTAATAAAACAGATGAGAATAGAGTCGTAACATTAAATGCTAACGAATCTACTTCTCCAGTGGTGACTGTCTATCGTGGAGCTAATTTAAATCTACCATTAACATTCTTTGATAATGACTCAGATGGTAGAGTAAACCTCAAGTATGTAAATGGTTTACCAAGTGGAATTCAGTTTAATGGAAATAGTGATACATTAACAGAAACTGGAAAAACACAAGATTCAGTCGGAACGCATACTATCACAGGAAGAGTTCCAGCGAATGCACAATTAGGACTTAGAACTGTAACGCTTAAGGTGTCTGATGGAAGTAATGGAGTTGATTCAGGAAACCAAGCAGAAGTTAAATTCCGTCTGAAAGTAGTGGATTTAGATTTTGAATCATCTCGTTCTGAACGAGAAAATCAACCATCAATTACAGTAGCGGCAGCTGCAGGGCAAAGTCTTGAAGATGCGAATAATTATTTAACGGTTAACGATGGAACAAACCGTCAAGATAGCGGTAATTTCCCTAGAGGAATGACATTCCGTATGGTCAATGAAGCTGGAACAGTTATTACAAACTTGCCAGAGGCACCAGGACGTCATGTGGTGAAAGCAAGAGCCTACTTCCCAGCTGGATATGCAGGAACTGACGGCATTGGAACTGAAGTAGCAGGAAATGCCGATAGTGAGCTTAATGGACGACGTTACATTGAGAAAACAATTAACTTTGAAATTAAGCCAACTAAACCAGTAGTAAGTCCACAAGATAATGGTGATGTGCTTATTACGCATGAAAACCAACCTAATGTAAACCGTATTAGTGTAACTTATACACCACAAGAAGGAACAAATCCTAGCGAGCTAACATACACGGCTACGAAGAATGGTAATTCTTGGTCATTTGGATCAGTACCTGCGACACTGACAGTAAATCCAACAACAGGTGAGATTAAGCTTAAAGACCGTTTGGTAAAAGACGGTTCAACAGTAAAAGTTAAAGCTATAATAACACCAGCTACAGGTGGTCTAGAAAGTGATATAGCAACTGGAGTTGCTAAAGATGGAGACCATGTCTTCCCTACAGTTGACTTCCAAAATACGGAAACAGATGCTGATGGAAATCGTGTAGTATACATCACACCAACAGAAACAACTAATTTACCAGTCGCAACGTTTAAAGACAATTCTGGGAAATTAGTATCCGCTAATTTTGTTGGATATAATGGAGATCCTACTAATTTAAGCAATGTAAATCTTGATTTTTCTAATCGATTTGCTAAAGATAGCGCTGAGACACAACGTAATGCACCAATTACATTAAGTGTTACAGGCACGTTATCGAGAACAAATCCTGCTGATGGAAATAGATTGTGGACAGATGAAAGAACGATTGGGACTATTTATGCGGATGCAGAAGATGTAGCAGGAAATAGGCTACATGAATCTCCAGGAGCTAAAGACAATAATAAAACTAGCCCTACTCGTGTGCTACTTAAAGCAAGAACACAAGCAACTAAGTATACGCCGACGATAACAGCTCAACATCTTGAAAAAGATATTGCGTTAGATAATGCAACAGTGACTCAAGAAGAGTTTGAAGCTATGAAACAAAACCTTACATTCACTACTACAAAAGGGGATGTAAAAGTAGCCTATAATACTGCAAACATGACAATCACTATGGATAATGGTGGTGCTATCACACGTAATGCAGTTGATAATACTTACAGTATTGGCGCAAGTATTACATATCCAGATGGTTCTACTGAAGATATTCGAATCCCAGTAACTGCACCAGCGCAAAAAGAAATTTACGAACCAACAGCAGTCGAGAAAACAGTAGAAAAAGATAGCCAACCAACAGCTAAAGATAGCATAGCAAATGCGACAAGCTTACCAACAAACACAAGGTTTACATGGAAAGCAGGGACTTTAGACACATCAACACCAGGAGTCAAACAAGCGACAATAACGGTAGCATATCCAGATGGTTCAAGTGAAGATGTAGAGCGTGTTACAGTAAACGTTAAACCAAGTCAACCGGCAGTAACTCCTGCGGATAACGGTGATGTTACAGTAACTCCAGTGACTGAAGCAACTGTCGATAAACTAGAAGTAACTTACACTCCTGCAGATAACAATCAACTACAAGTTAGTGGAGAAGTAAGAAAAACTGCTCAAGCTGCTACAACCATTGTAGCTACTAAGGGTGCTGATAATCAATGGTCGATTACAAGTGGTCAAAAAGACGGCATTAGTATTGATGCAACTACTGGTGCAATCACACTGAAAGACGTAGCAGTAAAAGATCAAGCAAATGTTACAGCTAAAGTCGCAGCTCAAGGAATCGAAAGTGCTGAAACGACGAAACAAGCTGGAAATGGAGAACAGGCATCACCTGTTATCGGAGCTTCTTCGAAAATTGTAGAGGCTGAAAAAACGGTTGATATTCCTCTTGGATTATCAGATGCTGGGGTTGGTATTGATGAAGGGAATATTATTGTTACTGGTTTACCATCTGGTCTAATCTACGATGACGATACTCAATCAATTAAAGGAACGTTACACTCAGTTTCTCAAAATGATATTAAGGTAACTGTCTTAGACAAGAACGGTAATAAAGCAGACAAGACAATTACGATTACTGCTGTTAAACCTAAAGCTGTTTACGCTATCAAAGATGCAACTATTGAGAATGTTGCGAATGCAGCTAACTTTGTAGAAGTGCCTGAAGGGGTTACTTTAACTTCTGCAACATGGAAAAATGGCGAGCAACCAACCACAGCGACAGCAGGAACTACAAATAAAACTGTAGTAGTTAGTCTAAATGGTGTGAATACTGAACTGACTATCCCAGTAACGGTATATCCAGGGGTAACGCTTCGTAAGGTTAATAATCAAGAAGTGACTACCTACCATGAGGTTGTTAGTCAACCGTTGACATCAGCAGTATGGGGAACTGGAGGTAGAACGCAACCAGCTAAGCCGGATTTCTATGTAGCCTTTGAAGGTGATAAACCAGCAGGTACGACTATTGAATTTGAAGGTGGAATTCCTACAAATACAACAGCGGGAGATATAAGGCATAAAATAATTGTTACTTATCCAAATGGGGCTGGAACTGTAGAAAAAACAGTCACTTTCAGAACTTATGGTTACGAGGCCAATTATCCAACAGGAAAAGAGTACTTTGAAACAGAAGTAGGTAAAGCATTTAAAAATACAGATGCTAGATCTTATGTCAAATCAAGTACTAGCTTTGGAACTCCGTCAACAACTTTCTTCGGTTGGGGCGATGGTTTTGCTGCTTCTCCTGTAGCTAAAGTACAGACAACTGTAGGAGTACGAGAAGAAGAGGCTAATGTTCACTATGGAACTAAGGTTGAAAGTGAGCGTGGTGACGGAACGCATCATTATACAGATCAAAGAATCAAAGTTACTGTAGCAGTTAATCCAAAAGCACCAACACTTCAAGGTCAAGCAGGAACTAAACCAGCTGTTACGGTATCAAACTTACCAGAAACTTCTCAGTTAGCGACAGGATCAACTGTAAAAGTCCAACTTAAAGACGCTCAAGGCACTGTTGTCGCAGAAAAAGAAATTACAGCTGGAACAACAACAGTAACATTCGCGGCAGCTGACTACAAGAAAGACTTAGCATTAGGAGAGCAACTAAACGCTAATGTCCTTGTCTCTGGAACATACAAGAAAACAATTAGAAAAAATACAACAGAAGACACTGCTTATGAAGTATCTTCTGCTAAGAGTGATTCGGTAACTGTTAAAACGTATGCTGACTTCTACAGAAATCAAGTCACTTATCCAACGAATGCTGAAAAAGTGACTTATGGTAATACAGCAATCACCGATGGTAACTTTACAGATGCAGCCAAAGAGAGCTTTGCAGCTAAAATTAAAGAAGCGAATGCAAATAATAATAACTTACCTGCAAATGTAACTTATACTAAGGGAACTACGGATGATAAGACTAAAGTAGCTACGATTAACTTCCCAGATGATGGCTCTACTATTGACATTTCTCATACGCAAGTAGCCAAACCAACAGTGCCGACATTTACTAAGACGGCAGGAACTGAAGAAGATCCGAAATTAAGTGATGTGGATCGTACGATTTCTGGTACAGCGCTTGAGAGTGCTACGAAGGTTGTATTGACCTTACAAACTGGTAAAACTGTTGAAATTGACGCTAATAACGGAAAAGACCCAGCTACTCTTCAACCAGGTGAAGGTGCACTGAAAAATGGTGTCTGGACCTATAAACTTCCAGATAATACCTACTTACGTCAAACAGACCAATCTGCTGAAATAGGTTCTTCTACATTACCGGTGAAAGTGAAACAGATTGTCTTTGATGCAGAAAGTGATAATGCGGATATACGTGTAGCCAAAGAGCGTAATTTCGCAGGACGAACCATTACAGCAGCTAAGGGAAGTCAAACTCTGACTGACTTGAGAGCAGATGCTCGAAAAGGTATTAGCTACACTGAAAAGAATGTCGAAAAAGACTTCCCAAGTGACTTTACAGCTACATGGAAAGAACAACCTGACGTTGAAACAGTTGGAACAAGGAAGTATAAGGTTCAATTAACTGAAACTTCTGCAACTGGCACAAATAAAGTCGGCGAATACGATGTAACGATTACAGTGACAAATCCAGCACCAGCAGCGTTGACTTATGAGAATAAACAAAATGGTGAAACTGTTGTAACTATTCCAGAAGATGCAGACGAAGTAGTATTTACTGTTCCTACAACTGATACAAATGTAAATACAATAACTGTAAGTAAAGCGAATGGCTGGACAGCAGATGGTATTGAAAAACGTGGAAATACTTGGGTCTTCCCAGCGAACTCAGTACAAGGAAATCGTCAAGTAACAGCAGTTGCGACAGCGGGAAGTGGTGATACGAAGAGTGCGCAAACACCAACGTCGATTTCAGCGCCTGCACATACAGTGACGACTAAGACGATTACAAAAGTAATCGGTGAAAATCCTACGAATGCAGAGTTACTTGCGGCGGTAGATGTAGCTAACAAACAATCAGCTGCACTGAAAGAAGGAACACAATATCCAACTACAGTAGGTAGCCATACTCTTGACGTTGTTGTTACTTACGCAGATCAAAGTACAGAAAAAGTAACAGTTCCGTATGTGGTGAAACCAGCAGACAAGACAGCTCTAACGCAAGCGAATAATGCCTTAGGCAGCGAAATCACAAGTGCACCAGACACAGCTGACAAGCCAGCAAGCAAAGTGACTGCCTATAACGACGCTAAGCAAAAAGCAGAGACAGGGAAAGCAGCAGCGCCAGAAGTGATCAACAACGACAAAGCAACA
>NZ_VMMU01000020.1:0-49492 GCF_013277385.1 Streptococcus sp. 544 | reverse complement strand
GTTACTTTGAGAAGTTACAGGTTTTTAAAAATTGCAAGTCAATAAGGAATTTTCAGATAATTATTGAAAAAGAGACGTTTTTATGTTATAATGATAGCGATTAAATTCGAGGTGAAAAATGGCACATTTATTAGAAAAAACAAGAAAGATTACATCAATTTTGAAGCGCTCAGAGGAGCAGTTGCAGGATGAGCTGCCTTACAACGCTATTACGCGTCAGTTAGCGGATATTATTCATTGTAATGCCTGCATTATCAATAGTAAGGGACGTCTGCTTGGCTATTTTATGCGTTATAAAACAAATACAGATCGCGTAGAGCAATTCTTCCAAACTAAGATTTTCCCAGATGACTACGTTCAAGGGGCTAATATGATTTACGAAACAGAAGCAAACTTGCCTGTTGAGCATGATATGAGTATTTTCCCTGTTGAGAGTAGAGATGATTTTCCAGATGGCTTGACGACTATTGCACCGATTCATGTATCGGGGATTCGCCTTGGTTCTTTGATTATTTGGCGCAATGATAAAAAATTCGAAGATGAAGATTTGATTTTGGTTGAGATTGCCAGTACCGTTGTTGGGATTCAGCTTCTTAACTTCCAGCGTGAAGAAGATGAGAAAAATATCCGTCGCCGTACTGCTGTTACCATGGCGGTTAATACCCTTTCTTACTCAGAACTTCGTGCAGTTTCCGCAATTTTAGGGGAATTAAATGGAAATGAAGGGCAGTTAACTGCGTCTGTAATTGCAGACCGTATCGGAATTACCCGCTCTGTGATTGTCAATGCCCTTCGTAAACTTGAGTCCGCTGGGATTATTGAAAGTCGCTCGCTTGGAATGAAGGGAACCTACCTTAAGGTCTTGATTTCAGATATTTTTGAAGAAGTGAAGAAAAGAGATTACTAATGACTAAAGCTTTGATTTCGATTGATTATACAGAAGATTTTGTTGCCGACAGTGGTAAATTGACAGCAGGTGCTCCAGCTCAAGCTATTTCGGAAGCCATTAGCAAGGTGACTCGATTAGCTTTTGAACGCGGAGATTACATCTTCTTTACTATCGATGCTCATGAAGAAAACGATTGTTTCCATCCAGAAAGTAAACTATTCCCGCCTCATAATCTGATTGGGACTAGTGGACGGAATTTATATGGAGATTTGGGGATCTTTTATCAAGAGCATGGTTCAGACAGTCGTGTCTTTTGGATGGATAAACGCCATTACTCAGCTTTTTCAGGGACTGACCTAGATATTCGTTTGAGAGAGCGTAGAGTGTCTACAGTTATTTTAACAGGAGTCTTGACGGATATTTGTGTCCTGCATACAGCTATAGATGCCTATAATCTAGGATATGACATCGAGATTGTTAAACCAGCTGTTGCTTCTATCTGGCCTGAAAATCATCAATTTGCCCTAGGTCATTTCAAAAATACACTTGGAGCTAAGTTGGTAGATGAAAATCTAAATGAACTTTCTGAGTAATTTGGTAGATGAAATGAAAAATTTTGAAAAAAAGTGTTGACAAGTATCCCAAAAGTTGATATACTAGTAAAGTAATCGACGCGGGGATGGCGGAATTGGCAGACGCGCAGGACTAAGGATCCTGTGACCGCTTTAGGTCGTGAGGGTTCAAGTCCCTCTCTCCGCATAGGATAAGAGTTAGCTTAGGCTAGCTCTTTTGTATTTCTCTAAAAAATTAGAATCCAGTCAAATGTAGTGGAGAATCAGCGAAAATATGGGAAAACTAATCCTTGTTTCTGCTTTTGTCTTTTGTATAGAAGAATAATAAAGATTATCTTCTTAAAATTCTCCGATATTCTCTAAAGTTTTGTGCAAGTTGCACAGAACTTTTTTGTTTTTTTGGTCACCTTGCCATAGAAATGTAAAGCGTTTTCATCTATAATATAATTATCAAAAGACAAAAGGAGTTCACCTCATGGTAGAATTAAATCTTAAAAATATTTACAAAAAATATCCAAACAGCGAACACTATTCAGTTGAAGATTTCAACTTGAACATCAAAGATAAAGAATTTATCGTTTTCGTAGGTCCTTCAGGATGTGGTAAATCAACTACACTCCGTATGATTGCTGGTCTTGAAGACATCACAGAAGGTACTGCATCTATCGATGGCGTGGTTGTCAACGACGTAGCTCCAAAAGACCGTGACATCGCCATGGTATTCCAAAACTACGCTCTTTACCCACACATGACTGTTTATGACAACATGGCTTTCGGTTTGAAATTGCGTAAATACAGCAAAGAAGACATCGACAAACGTGTGCAAGAAGCAGCTGAAATTCTTGGATTGAAAGAATTTTTGGAACGTAAACCAGCTGACCTTTCAGGTGGTCAACGTCAACGTGTTGCCATGGGTCGTGCCATCGTCCGTGATGCAAAAGTATTCTTGATGGACGAACCTTTGTCAAACTTGGATGCTAAACTTCGTGTATCAATGCGTGCTGAGATTGCGAAAATCCACCGTCGTATCGGAGCTACTACTATCTACGTAACTCACGACCAAACAGAAGCGATGACACTTGCAGACCGTATCGTTATCATGTCAGCAACTAAGAACCCTGCTGGTACAGGTACTATCGGACGTGTTGAACAAATCGGTACTCCTCAAGAAGTTTACAAAAACCCAGTTAATAAATTCGTAGCAGGATTCATCGGAAGCCCAGCTATGAACTTCATCAATGTGAAATTGGTTGGAAGTGAAATTATTTCTGATGGTTTCCGTTTGAAAGTTCCAGAAGGTGCTTTGAAAGTTCTTCGTGAAAAAGGCTACGAAGGTAAAGAATTGATCTTCGGTATTCGTCCAGAAGACGTGAATGCAGAACCTGCTTTCCTTGAAACATTCCCAGACTGTGTTGTAAAAGCGACTATCTCTGTATCAGAACTGCTTGGTTCAGAATCTCACCTTTACTGCCAAGTTGGTAAAGATGAATTTGTTGCAAAAGTTGATGCTCGTGACTACTTGCAAACAGGTGCAACAGTTGAACTTGGATTTGACTTGAACAAAGCACACTTCTTTGATGTAGAAACTGAAAAAACAGTCTACTAAAATAAATAAAATTCAAAGCACTACAAGAAAAGATATCTCTTTATCAATTGTAGTGGAGAGATATCAGTTAATCTAAGGAGAGAAACAAAATGCTTCTCTCCTTTTTGCTAGGGAAGTCATATTATGCATCTATCTTGTGATACCCTTTGAATAAAAATGGTCATCTTATTTGCCTTATAGGGTGACTAGCAGATGAAATATTGTTTTCTCTTTCTTCTTTACTAGAAAGTATGGTATAATAGAGAGTAAAAAACTTTGAAAGAAAGAAAAAGATGAATTTAAAAGATTACATTGCAACAATTGAAAATTATCCAAAGGAAGGGATTACCTTCCGTGATATCAGTCCTTTGATGGCTGATGGAAATGCATATAGCTACGCTGTTCGTGAAATTGTTCAGTATGCTACTGACAAGAAAATAGACATGATTGTAGGGCCTGAGGCTCGTGGATTTATCGTGGGCTGTCCAGTTGCCTTTGAGTTGGGAATTGGTTTTGCCCCTGTTCGTAAGCCAGGTAAATTACCACGTGAAGTCATTTCTGCTGACTATGAAAAAGAGTACGGTGTTGATACCTTGACTATGCATGCGGATGCCATCAAGCCAGGTCAACGTGTTCTTATTGTAGATGACCTCTTGGCAACAGGTGGAACTGTTAAGGCAACCATCGAGATGATTGAAAAACTTGGTGGTGTTGTAGCAGGTTGTGCCTTCCTTGTTGAATTGGATGAATTGAACGGCCGTGAAAAAATCGGTGACTACGATTACAAAGTTTTGATGCATTATTAATGAAAAACAGTCCCTAGGGCTGTTTTCTCTACATTAGGATATAAAAATAGACTATAGCTAGTTAGAGAAAAACTATAATTGAAAACTATATCTTCTTGCAGTATAATAAAAGGACTAAGTGTTTGAGATTTGGCTTCAAACATATGCAATGATTCCTGAAAGAATACAGTTAGGAGAGGGTTATGCCGATTCGAATTGATAAAAAATTGCCAGCTGTTGAGATTTTACGGACAGAGAACATCTTTGTCATGGATGATCAACGTGCTGCTCACCAAGATATTCGTCCTTTGAAGATTTTAATTTTAAATCTCATGCCACAGAAAATGGTCACAGAAACCCAGTTGTTACGCCACTTGGCTAATACCCCCCTACAACTGGATATTGATTTTCTCTATATGGAGAGCCACCGTTCTAAGACAACTCGTTCAGAGCACATGGAGACCTTTTATAAAACTTTTCCTGAAGTCAAGGATGAGTATTTTGATGGGATGATTATCACGGGTGCTCCAGTTGAACATTTACCATTTGAGGAAGTGGACTATTGGGAGGAATTTAGCCAGGTGCTTGAGTGGTCCAAGACTCATGTCTATTCGACGCTTCATATCTGTTGGGGGGCTCAGGCTGGGCTCTACCTACGCTATGGGGTAGAAAAATACCAGATGGACAGTAAGTTATCAGGTATTTATCCTCAGGATGCTTTAAAAGAAGGGCACCTTCTTTTTAGAGGCTTTGACGATAGCTATGTATCCCCTCATTCACGGCACACGGAGATTTCTAAGGAAGAAGTCTTAAACAAAACCAATCTCGAGATTTTATCAGAAGGGCCACAGGTTGGGGTTTCGATTTTGGCTAGTCGTGATTTACGAGAAATTTATAGTTTTGGGCATTTGGAATATGATCGTGATACCTTGGCAAATGAATATTTCCGAGATCGTGATGCAGGTTTGGATCCTCATATTCCAGAAAATTACTTTAAGGATGATGATGTCAACCAGACACCTTGTCTTTGTTGGTCTTCATCAGCAGCCCTCTTTTTCAGTAACTGGGTGAATTATGCGGTCTATCAGGAGACGCCTTTTGACTGGAGAAAGATAGAAGATGATGCATCCGCATTTGGGTATTTATAAGAGGAATTATGACATATTTAGACGCTTTTAAATCAGGGAACTTGGTTTTACCGAGTGCCCTGCTCTTGCATTTTAAGGAACTCTTTCCTTCTAGCGACGATTTTCTGGTCTGGCAATTTTTCTATTTGCAAAATACGACAGGCTTGGAAGAAATGTCGCCAAGCCAGATTGCTGAAAGGATTGGCAAGGAAATTTCGGATGTCAACCAGTCTATCTCTAATCTGACGGAGAGGGGACTTCTCCAGTATCGTACTATCGAATTAAATGGTGAAATCGAATTGCTTTTTGATGCTAGTTTGGCTTTGGAACGCTTGGACGACTTGCTTGGAGTCGCTGATTCAAGTTCAGACCAGTTGACACCTCAGAATCAGCTCAAGGATTTGGTGGAAACCTTCCAGCAGGAATTGGGACGCTTGTTGACACCTTTTGAGATTGAAGATTTGACCAAGACACTAAAGGAAGATGGAACCAGTGCTGACTTGATTAAGGAGGCTCTTCGTGAAGCTGTTTTAAATGGAAAAGCAAACTGGAAGTACATTCAGGCGATTTTGAGAAACTGGCGCCATGAAGGTATCAAAAGTGTGGCTCAAATTGAGGCTAAGCGGGCAGAAAGAGAAGCCAGCAATCCTCAGTTGACACAGGTATCTGTGGATTTTAGAAATGCCATGGATCTCTGGAAGGATTAATCGTTGGAAGCAGGCTTGAAATCCGAGTAAGATTTGCAAGCTGTGTCTAATTGTGATAAAATAAGTAGAAAATAAATTGAAAAAAGAGGTATGTGAAATGTCACGTAAACCATTTATCGCTGGTAACTGGAAAATGAACAAAAATCCAGAAGAAGCTAAAGCATTCGTTGAAGCTGTTGCATCAAAACTTCCTTCATCAGATCTTGTTGAAGCAGGTATCGCAGCTCCTGCAGTTGATTTGACAACTGTTCTTGCTGCTGCAAAAGGTTCAAACCTTAAAGTTGCTGCTCAAAACTGCTACTTTGAAAATGCAGGTGCTTTCACTGGTGAAACTAGCCCACAAGTTTTGAAAGAAATCGGTACTGACTACGTTGTTATCGGTCACTCAGAACGCCGTGACTACTTCCATGAAACTGACGAAGATATCAACAAAAAAGCAAAAGCAATCTTTGCAAACGGTATGCTTCCAATCATCTGTTGTGGTGAGTCACTTGAAACTTACGAAGCTGGTAAAGCTGCTGAATTCGTAGGTGCTCAAGTATCTGCTGCATTGGCTGGATTGACTGCTGAACAAGTTGCTGCATCAGTTATCGCTTATGAGCCAATCTGGGCTATCGGTACTGGTAAATCAGCTTCACAAGACGATGCACAAAAAATGTGTAAAGTTGTTCGTGACGTTGTAGCTGCTGACTTCGGTCAAGAAGTTGCGGACAAAGTTCGTGTTCAATACGGTGGTTCTGTTAAACCTGAGAACGTTACTTCATACATGGCTTGTCCAGACGTTGACGGTGCCCTTGTAGGTGGTGCGTCACTTGAAGCTGAAAGCTTCTTGGCTTTGCTTGACTTTGTAAAATAATCAGTAGCAAAAGCTAGGTGGAACAGCATTCAGGTGCCTGTTCCATTTTTTATAGGAGAGGAAAGATTGAAAACAAAAATTGTATGTATAGGGCTAGCAAGTCTCTGCTTACTTGGCGCAAGAGTTTCAGGAATTGCGGCAGATGAAACAAGTGGAAGCACAGTTTCAGAAAAATCTAGTCTATCAACAGGGACTTCATCAACTAGTAGCAATGAACAGAGAAACAGTGTCTCTGCCCACTGGGATGGGGATTATTATGTAAAGGCTGATGGTTCTAAAGCTCAAAGTGAATGGATTTTTGACAACTACTACAAGGCTTGGTTTTATATTAATTCAGATGGTCGTTACACGCAGAATGAATGGCATGGAAATTACTACCTGAAATCAGGTGGCTATATGGCCCAAAACGAGTGGATCTATGACAGTAATTACAAGAGTTGGTTTTATCTTAAGTCAGATGGGGCTTATGCTCATCAAGAATGGCAATTGATTGGAAATAAGTGGTATTACTTCAAGAAGTGGGGTTACATGGCTAAAAGCCAATGGCAAGGAAGTTATTTCTTGAATGGTCAAGGTGCCATGATGCAAAATGAATGGCTTTATGATCCGGCTTATTCTGCTTATTTTTATCTAAAATCCGATGGAACTTATGCCAACCAAGAGTGGCAAAAAGTGGGCGGCAAATGGTACTATTTCAAGAAGTGGGGCTATATGGCGCGGAATGAGTGGCAAGGCAACTACTATTTGACTGGAAGTGGTGCCATGGCGACTGATGAAGTGATTATGGATGGTGCTCGCTATATCTTTGCGGCTTCTGGTGAGCTCAAAGAAAAGAAAGATTTGAATGTCGGCTGGGTTCACAGAGATGGTAAACGCTATTTCTTTAATAATAGAGAAGAGCAAGTGGGAACCGAACATGCTAAGAAAGTTATTGATATTAGTGAGCACAATGGTCGTATCAATGATTGGAAAAAGGTTATTGATGAGAACGAGGTGGATGGTGTCATTGTTCGTCTAGGTTATAGCGGTAAAGAAGACAAGGAATTGGCGCATAACATTAAGGAGTTAAACCGTCTGGGAATTCCTTATGGTGTCTATCTCTATACCTATGCTGAAAATGAGACCGATGCTGAGAATGACGCTGAACAGACCATTGAACTTCTGAAGAAATACAATATGAACTTGTCTTACCCTATCTACTATGATGTTGAGAACTGGGAGTATGTGAATAAAAGTAAGCGTGCTCCGAGTGATACAGGTACTTGGGTTAAGATTATCAACAAGTACATGGAGACGATGAAGCAGGCGGGCTATCAAAATGTGTATGTCTATAGCTATCGTAGTTTATTACAGACGCGTTTAAAACACCCAGATATTTTAAAACATGTAAACTGGGTAGCGGCCTATACCAATGCTTTAGAATGGGAAAATCCTCATTATTCAGGAGAAAAAGGTTGGCAGTATACCTCTTCTGAATACATGAAAGGAATTCGTGGTCGTGTGGACGTCAGCGTTTGGTATTAAGATATAAGTTTGAAAAAGGAGTGTGCAAGAAAATTGCATCCTCTTTTTCTTTATTTTGTCGCAGTTAAGAGATGTGTAAGGGGACTGTGTTTTATTCTAAAGAATTCTTAAATTATCAGTCTATTGCAACTTTTCTCATGTGGGTCATTTGGCTTGCTATTGTCTTTCCTTAGTAGTATACTAAGGTAGTAATCATTAAGAAGTGGTTACAAAAAATAATGAACGAGGTAAAATAAAATGGTAGAATTGAAAAAAGAAGCAGCAAAAGATGTCGCAACATTAACAAAAGCAGCGCCAGTAGCATTGGCAAAAACAAAGGAAGTTTTGAATCAAGCTGTTGCAGATTTGTATGTAGCGCATATTGCTCTTCATCAAGTGCACTGGTACATGCGTGGACGCGGTTTTATGGTATGGCATCCAAAAATGGATGAGTACATGGATGCTCTTGATGGTCATTTAGATGAAATCAGCGAACGCTTGATCACACTTGGTGGAAGCCCATTCTCTACTTTGACAGAGTTCCTTCAAAACAGTGAAATCGAAGAAGAAGCTGGTGAATACCGTAATGTTGAAGAAAGCTTGGAACGTGTTCTAGATATTTATCGCTACCTCATCACTCTTTTCCAAAAAGCGTTGGATGTGACTGACGAAGAAGGCGATGATGTTACAAACGATATTTTTGTTGGTGCTAAGGCTGAACTTGAGAAAACAGTTTGGATGCTTGCCGCAGAACTTGGACAAGCACCTGGTTTGTAAGAAACAAGGAAACATAGATAAATCTGTAGGAAATTTCTTACAGATTTTTTCTATTTTGTAAGCTATTCCAAACCAGTCTTTTTTTGAGTTTTTTGATAAAATAGTACTATCAGTGAAAAGGATGGAAGCATGACTAAGAAAATCGTAGCTATTTGGGCCCAGGATGAAGAGGGTGTGATTGGTAAGGACAATCGTCTGCCTTGGCATTTGCCAGCAGAACTGCAACACTTCAAAGAAACAACTCTGAATCATGCTATCTTGATGGGACGGGTGACCTTTGATGGAATGGGGCGTCGCTTGCTTCCACAACGGGAGACCTTGATTTTGACACGTAACCCGGAAGAAAAGATAGATGGTGCGGCTACTTTTTATGATGTCCAGTCTGTCTTGGACTGGTATCAGGCTCAAGAAAAGAATCTCTACATTATCGGTGGGAAGCAGATTTTTCAGGCTTTTGAGTCCTATTTGGATGAAGTGATTGTCACTCAAATTCATGCTCGGGTGGAGGGGGATACCTATTTTCCTGAAGAGTTTGACTTGTCCCTTTTTGAGATAGTATCAAGCAAATCCTATACCAAAGATGAGAAGAATCCTTATGATTTTACCATCCAATACTGTAAGAGAAAGGAAGTCTAATGGAACGGAGTTTATTTGGTTTATTCACGGCTTTTCTGTGTTTCATCTGCCTTCTGGCAGGAGCACAGGCTTTTCGTAAAAAGCGTTACGGGCTTTCTATCCTCCTTTGGTTAAATGCCTTTACCAATCTGGTCAATAGTATTCATGCTTTTTACATGACCTTGTTTTAGATAGAATGACAGTATAGAATGGAAGGAAATCATGTCTACAAATAGAAAAAATGATATGATGGTTTATTGCTCATTTTGTGGCAAAAACCAAGAAGAAGTACAAAAAATAATTGCTGGCAACAATGCTTTTATTTGTAATGAATGCGTGGAGTTAGCTCAAGAAATCATTCGAGAAGAATTGGTTGAGGAAGTCTTGGCAGACTTGTCTGAGGTGCCAAAACCAATCGAACTCCTCCATATCTTGAACCACTATGTAATTGGTCAAGATCGTGCCAAACGTGCTTTAGCAGTAGCAGTATACAACCACTACAAACGCATCAATTTCCACGATACGCGTGAAGAGTCAGAAGATGTGGATTTGCAGAAGTCAAACATCTTGATGATTGGCCCAACTGGTTCAGGGAAAACTTTCCTTGCCCAGACCTTGGCTAAGAGCTTGAACGTGCCTTTTGCGATTGCGGATGCAACAGCTCTTACTGAAGCTGGTTATGTAGGTGAGGATGTGGAAAATATCCTCCTCAAACTCTTGCAGGCTGCTGACTTTAATATTGAACGTGCAGAGCGTGGCATTATCTATGTGGATGAAATTGACAAGATTGCCAAGAAGAGTGAGAACGTGTCTATCACACGTGATGTTTCTGGTGAAGGGGTGCAACAAGCCCTTCTCAAGATTATTGAGGGAACTGTTGCTAGCGTTCCGCCTCAAGGTGGACGCAAACATCCACAACAAGAGATGATTCAAGTGGATACCAAAAATATCCTCTTCATCGTGGGTGGTGCCTTTGATGGCATTGAAGAAATCGTCAAACAACGTCTTGGAGAAAAAGTCATCGGATTTGGTCAAAATAACAAGGCGATTGATGAAAACAGCTCATACATGCAAGAAATCATCGCAGAAGATATTCAAAAATTTGGTATTATCCCTGAGTTGATTGGACGCTTGCCAGTCTTTGCTGCTCTTGAGCAATTGACGGTCGATGACTTGGTTCGCATCTTGAAAGAGCCAAGAAATGCCTTGGTCAAACAGTACCAAACCTTGCTTTCTTATGATGATGTCGAGTTGGAATTTGACGACGAAGCCCTACAAGAGATTGCTAATAAAGCCATCGAACGGAAGACAGGGGCGCGTGGTCTTCGCTCCATCATCGAAGAAACCATGCTAGATGTCATGTTTGAAGTACCGAGTCAGGAAAATGTGAAATTGGTCCGCATCACTAAAGAAGCTGTCGATGGAACGGATAAACCAATCCTAGAAACAGCCTAGAGGTGACTATGGAACTGAATACACACAATGCTGAAATCTTGCTCAGTGCGGCGAATAAGTCCCACTATCCACAGGATGAACTACCAGAGATTGCCCTAGCAGGGCGTTCAAATGTTGGTAAGTCTAGCTTCATCAACACCATGCTGAATCGCAATAATCTGGCTCGAACATCAGGTAAACCTGGTAAAACCCAGCTTCTTAATTTCTTTAACATTGACGACAAGATGCGCTTTGTGGATGTTCCTGGCTATGGCTATGCCCGTGTTTCTAAAAAGGAACGTGAAAAGTGGGGGCGCATGATTGAGGAGTACCTAACGACTCGGGAAAATCTCCGTGCGGTAGTCAGTCTAGTTGACCTTCGTCATGACCCGTCAGCAGATGATGTACAGATGTACGAATTTCTCAAGTATTATGAGATTCCGGTTATCATCGTTGCGACCAAGGCGGACAAGATTCCTCGTGGTAAATGGAACAAACACGAATCAGCAATCAAAAAGAAATTAAACTTTGACCCAAGTGATGACTTCATCCTCTTTTCATCTGTCAGCAAGGCAGGGATGGATGAGGCTTGGGATGCAATCTTAGAAAAATTGTGAGGAAAAGAAAATGGCAAAAACAATTCATACAGATAAGGCCCCAAAGGCTATCGGACCATATGTTCAAGGAAAAATCGTTGGCAACCTTTTGTTTGCTAGTGGTCAAGTTCCTCTCTCTCCTGAAACTGGGGAAATCGTTGGAGAAACGATCCAAGAACAGACAGAACAAGTTTTGAAAAACATCGGTGCTATTTTGGCAGAAGCAGGAACTGACTTTGACCATGTTGTCAAAACAACTTGTTTCTTGAGCGATATGAACGACTTTGTTCCTTTTAACGAGGTTTACCAAACGGCCTTTAAAGAGGAATTTCCAGCTCGTTCAGCAGTAGAGGTAGCTCGTCTTCCTCGTGATGTAAAAGTCGAAATTGAAGTCATCGCAGAGATTGGATAAGCTAGTTGAAGTTTGGTGTTGCCAAACTTCTTTTGATATAAGGAGAAAAAGATGACAAAGAAACAACTTCACTTGGTGATTGTAACAGGGATGAGTGGCGCAGGGAAAACAGTTGCCATTCAGTCCTTCGAAGATTTGGGTTATTTTACTATTGACAATATGCCGCCAGCTCTCTTGCCTAAGTTTTTGCAGTTGGTAGAAACAAAGGAAGATGACCATAAGTTGGCTTTGGTAGTAGATATGCGTAGCCGTTCTTTCTTTTCAGAGATTCAAGCTGTTTTGGATGAGTTGGAAAACAAGGAAGAACTGGACTTTAAAATTCTCTTTTTGGATGCAGCTGATAAGGAATTGGTCGCGCGTTACAAGGAAACCAGACGGAGTCACCCACTAGCAGCAGATGGACGGATTTTGGATGGAATCAAGCTGGAACGTGAGCTCTTGGCGCCTTTGAAAAATATGAGCCAAAATGTGGTGGATACGACTGAACTCACTCCACGTGAGCTGCGCAAAACACTTGCAGAGCAGTTTTCAGACCAAGAACAAGCCCAGTCTTTCCGTATCGAAGTCATGTCTTTCGGCTTTAAATATGGAATCCCAATTGATGCGGATTTGGTCTTTGATGTCCGTTTCTTGCCAAATCCATACTACCTTCCAGAGTTACGAAATCAAACGGGTGTAGATGAACCAGTGTATCACTATGTCATGAACCACCCTGAGTCCGAAGACTTTTATCAACATTTGTTGGCCTTGATTGAACCGATTTTGCCAAGTTACCAAAAGGAAGGTAAGTCCGTTTTGACCATTGCCATGGGATGTACGGGTGGACAACACCGTAGTGTGGCCTTTGCTAAACGCTTGGCGCAGGACTTATCCAAGAATTGGCCTGTTAATGAAGGGCATCGCGACAAAGACCGAAGAAAGGAAACGGTAAACCGTTCATGAGAAAACCAAAGATAACGGTGATTGGTGGAGGGACTGGGATCCCCGTCATTCTTAAAAGTCTGCGGGAAAAAGATGTGGAAATCGCTGCTATCGTAACGGTGGCGGATGATGGTGGTTCATCAGGTGAACTCCGAAAAAATATGCAGCAATTGACACCGCCAGGTGATCTTCGTAATGTCCTTGTGGCCATGTCGGATATGCCTAAGTTCTATGAGAAGGTCTTTCAGTACCGTTTTTCTGAGGATGCGGGAGCCTTTGCGGGCCATCCGCTGGGAAATCTCATTATCGCTGGTCTGTCAGAGATGCAGGGTTCGACCTATAATGCCATGCAGTTGCTGAGCAAATTTTTCCATACTACTGGGAAG
This sequence comes from Streptococcus sp. 544, assembly GCF_013277385.1. Taxonomy (NCBI): domain Bacteria; kingdom Bacillati; phylum Bacillota; class Bacilli; order Lactobacillales; family Streptococcaceae; genus Streptococcus; species Streptococcus sp. 544. Next base: position 36,327 of record NZ_VMMU01000020.1, on the reverse strand, counting down.
ATTTATCCTTCCAGTGACCATCCTTTGACCCTGCACGCAGTCTTTCAGGATGGAACAGAGGTGGCTGGAGAGAGCCATATTGCAGACCATCCAGGCATGATTGACCATGTCTATGTAACCAATACCCTCAACGATGATACGCCTCTGGCTAGCCGTCGAGTAGTCCAGACCATTCTTGAAAGTGACATGATTGTCCTCGGACCTGGTTCTCTCTTTACCTCGATTTTGCCCAATATCGTGATTAAGGAAATCGGGCAGGCGCTTTTGGAAACCAAGGCAGAAATCGCCTATGTCTGCAATATTATGACCCAACGTGGGGAGACAGAACACTTTACAGATAGTGACCATGTGGAAGTCTTGCATCGTCACCTTGGCCGACCTTTTATCGACACTGTCTTGGTGAATATCGAAAAAGTGCCTCAGGAATACATGAATTCCAACCGGTTTGATGAATACTTGGTCCAGGTGGAACATGATTTTGCTGGTCTTTGTAAGCAAGTTCCGCGTGTGATTTCATCCAACTTCCTTCGTCTGGAAAATGGGGGTGCCTTCCACGATGGAGATTTGCTCGTGGACGAGTTGATGCGGATTATACAGGTGAGAAAATGAGTTTCACAGTAGCAGTTAAAGAAGAAATCCTAGGTCAGCACCATCTAAGCCGGCATGAATTATCTGCCATTATCAAGATGTCTGGTAGCATCGGTCTCTCGACCTCGGGCTTGACCCTGTCTGTTGTGACAGAAAATGCTAAGCTAGCTCGTCACCTCTATGAGTCTTTTCTCCATTTCTACGAAATCAAATCAGAAATTCGTCACCACCAACGGAGCAATCTTCGCAAGAATCGGGTCTATACCGTTTTTACAGATGAAAAGGTGCAGGACTTGTTAAGTGATTTGCATTTGGCAGACTCTTTCTTTGGCCTAGAAACAGGTATTGATCAGGCGATTTTATCGGATGAGGAAGCAGGTCGTGCCTATCTTTGTGGTGCTTTCTTGGCAAATGGGAGCATTCGTGACCCTGAGTCAGGCAAGTATCAGTTGGAAATCAGTTCTGTTTATCTGGACCACGCGCAAGGGATTGCCTCCCTTCTCCAGCAGTTTTTACTGGATGCCAAGGTGCTTGAACGCAAGAAGGGAGCTGTGACCTATCTCCAGCGTGCCGAAGATATTATGGACTTTCTTATAGTAATCGGAGCCATGAAGGCGCGTGATGATTTTGAGCGGGTTAAGATTTTGCGGGAAACTCGTAACGATCTTAATCGAGCCAATAATGCGGAGACAGCTAATATCGCTCGGACAGTTTCTGCCAGCATGAAGACTATCAACAATATCAGCAAAATCAAAGATATTATAGGCTTAGAAAATCTGCCAGTGGATTTGCAGGAAGTAGCGCAGTTGCGGATTCAGCACCCAGACTACTCTATCCAACAGTTGGCAGATAGCCTCAGCACCCCTCTGACCAAAAGTGGTGTCAACCACAGACTCAGAAAAATAAATAAATTAGCTGATGAACTATAAAACCAGGCTCTTGTTTTGCGAGGTTCTTTTTTGAAATAAAAAGAGGTTGGGCAAAAAGCAATGTCATTAAGTTAAGAAATTTGGCTCTTTAAAATCAAAAACGCATAATATCCGGTGTTGACTTGAACCGTAATACTATGCGTTTTATTGTGAGAAAATTTATTTCATTTTCTCCTGAAATTGAGTTTTTACCCAGTCTCTAATGAGTTATTTCCAAGTGACCAGTTCGCTCCAAACGCTAACATTCGATATAGTAGAGGTTTCACCAGCTGGAACCCATTTGTTGGTGCCTAAGTATCTAACTTCTAGTTTACGAACGTTTACTGTGTAAGATGCTTTTAGTCTAATATAACCATAAGTGTAGGGTGGTACGTTATGGGAGACTGAGTGATTTAAACTAAGTCCAGCTCCAGACTCCGGAGCAGAAAAGCTAACACCTGCACCTACAGTCAGAGTAGCTCCAGCTTTTCCACCATAGGCAGTTGAACTTACAGGACCTGATGTGGTGCTTTTCTTGTAAGAGTGAGAGTATTTAGTTCTATAGTCTGCAACACCAGTTGCATTAGAACGAGTCTGATACGTAGATTTAGACTCTAAATAGGCGTCTCTAAGTTCAGTCGTATAAAATGACAATAACTCTCCTGTGTTGATATCTTTTACAATACGATTAGATACAATTTCATAATTTGTACCAGGATAGACATCAGCAAAAACCGTAGATGTTGTGACTAAGAATAATAGACTTGATAGTAGAGAGAAAAACAATAGTTTCAGTTTAATCATAACAAATTTCCTTTCTTCATGAGTAAAAGATTATTTTTTCAATCCTTTGAAAGTTATAATGCAACCCGAAATAATACTGAGAGTTCCTACAGGTCTCCAATATAGTTGCCAAAAGAATAAATTTATTCTTTCTTTCAGTGTCGCATAGGGTTCGGCATAATAGGGGTTGATGTGAAATAATAAAAAACCAAAACATAAAACTATGATTCCAGTTAAGAATAAAATGTCCTTATTTACTTTCCTCATAAAACCTCCTTTTATTTTATTTAAAGCGCTTTCTATTATTAGTATACGTCAAAAAAAGAAAAAAACAAGTCTATTTATTTATTTTTTTATATGGTATAATAGAATAGTTGGAGAGTTTTTATATAGCTTTAAAAGGCTGATATGAATACTTTGTATAATCTAATGATTCTTCAAAAAATTTCTTATTCAAACAAGAGCAAAGAGAAGGTGGGCTGCATATCAGAAGTTAGATGTATTTCTGTCTAACTTTTGAGGTGTAGTTCATTTTAAAACCACGAATCCTATGTGACTCGTGGTTCTTTTTTATAAACTAGTAGAGTGTTTTGGTTGTACTTTTTGCTCAGGGTCGATGTAGTTGATAGCATTATTGACAGCAGTTGGAGCTTCTCCGAGACCTGTCGCAATCAAGTCAATTTTTCCGTCATAGTAGCAGCAGTCACCGATAGCATAGATACCTGCTTGGCTAGATTCTTGTTTGCTGTTGACAATAATCTTGTGACGATTGAGGTCCAGACCCCAGTTTTTAAGGTTACCGACAGAAGATTTGAAGCCATAGTTGACAAAGAGGTGGTCTAGGTCAATCGTTTCTGTTTCATCAGATTTAACTTTTGTGATTTCCAACTTGTCAAGCATTTTTCCATCGCCAAGGAGTTGGCTAGGGACGAATGGTGTCTTGATGGTTACAGATGATTCCTGTAAGGCTTGGACACTGTGTTCCAAGGCGCGGAAATTATCTCTGCGGTGAACAAGGGTAGTTGGCGCAATTTTTTCAAAAGCCAAAGCCCAATCAACAGCCGAGTCTCCTCCACCAAGAATCGTCACTTTCTTACCAGCGTATTGCTGGATGTTGGAAACGTGGTAGTGGATATTTTCATAGCCTTCAACGCCTTCTAGCTCCAGAGGACGTGGTTTGAAGGCACCGCCACCCATAGCGATGATAACTGTTTTAGTCAGGTGACTTCCTTTGGAAGTTGTGATGATAAAGCCTTCTTCTTGTTTTTTAATCTCAAGAACCGTTTCATTGAGATGAATAGGGGTATCAAAACTGTTTAGCTGTTCAATCAAGCGGTTAGTCAACTCTTCTCCAGTCAGGTTTGGGAAACCTGGTACGTCTAGGATTTCCTTTTCGGGATAGAGAATAGCAGGTTGTCCACCTAGCTGGGGAAGAGAGTCGATGATTTGAACCTTGGCTTGGCGTAGATGGGCATAGAAGGCCGCAAAAAGACCGACAGGACCACCACCTACAATGGTAATATCATAGAGTTGAGACATGGTTTCTCCTTTGTTTTTTCTAGTCAGTTTATTGTATCATATTTTTGCTCAATGTGAAATGGACTAGGATAGGGAAAAAAATGCCAGAAAATGGTATAATAGGACGAAAGTGTTTTGATAGGGAGGATATCAGGGATGAATTTTCAACAATTATCCAATCTGCAATATTGGACCAGTTTGTTTGCAAGTCCATGGACGATAGCTATCAATCTGATTGATATTTTGATTGTTGCTTATATTTTATACCATTTTACAAAAGCTATTGCAGGAACCAAGATTATGATTTTGGTACGTGGAGTTTTGGTGTTTATTTTAGCTCAAATCCTTGCAAATATGATTGGCTTGACTACGATTTCTTGGTTAATCAATCAAATTATTACTTATGGGGTTATTGCGGCGGTTGTTATCTTCTCTCCAGAGATTCGGACTGGTTTGGAACGTTTGGGAAGAGCGACAGATTTCTTTTCCAATGCCCCTATTAGTGCTGAGGAACAGATGATTCGTGCCTTTGTTAAATCCGTCGAATACATGAGTCCTCGTAAAATCGGGGCCTTGGTTGCTATTCAGCGTGTCCGTACCTTGCAGGAGTATATTTCGACAGGAATTCCCTTAGATGCTAAGATTTCTGCAGAACTTCTCATTAACATTTTTATTCCCAACACTCCCCTACATGATGGTGCGGTGATTATCAGAGAAGAGCGTATCGCTGTGACGTCTGCCTATCTGCCCTTGACAGAAAGTACAGGAATTTCCAAGGAATTTGGAACCAGACACCGGGCGGCTATTGGTTTATCAGAAGTCTCAGATGCCTTGACTTTTGTCGTATCAGAGGAAACGGGAGGAATTTCGATAACCTATAATGGAATCTTTAAGCACAACCTAACACTTGATGAATTTGAAACAGAATTACGTGAAATCTTACTTCCAAAAGAGGAAGCAGGTCTTAGTTTTAAAGAACGATTGCTAGGAGGATGGAAACATGAGAAAAAATAGTTTATACATCATATCCTCACTCTTTTTTGCTTGTGTCTTATTTGTCTATGCTACGGCGACGAATTTTCAAAACAGTACCAGTGCTAGGCAGGTAAAAACGGAAACCTATACTAATACAGTAACAAATGTCCCTATTGACATACGCTATAATAGTGATGAGTATTTTATTAGCGGTTTTGCTTCAGAAGTATCAGTGGTCTTGACTGGTGCAAATCGCCTATCGCTAGCTAGTGAAATGCAAGAAAGCACACGTAAATTCAAGGTTACTGCTGACCTAACAGATGCCAGTGTTGGAACGATTGAAGTTCCTTTGAGCATTGAAGATTTACCCAATGGGCTGACCGCTGTGGCGACTCCGCAAAAAATTACAGTCAAGATTGGTAAGAAGGCTCAGAAGGATAAGGTAAAGGTTGTACCAGAGATTGACCCTAGTCAAATTGATAGTCGGGTACAGATTGAAAATGTCACGCTGTCAGATGAAGAAGTGTCGGTTACGAGTGACCAAGAGACATTGGATAGAATTGATAAGATTATCGCTGTCTTGCCAACCAGCGAACGCATAACAGGTAATTACAGTGGTTCAGTACCTTTGCAGGCAATCGACCGCAATGGTGTTGTCTTACCGGCAGTTATCACTCCCTTTGATACAATAATGAAGGTGACTACAAAACCAGTAGCACCAAGTTCAAGTACATCAAATTCAAGTACAAGTAGTTCATCGGAGACATCTTCGTCAACGAAAACAAGTAGTTCAAAAACGAATTAAAAATAGGAAAAGGATTTTATAAAAATGGGTAAATATTTTGGGACTGATGGAGTCCGTGGAGAAGCTAATGTAGAACTTACTCCAGAATTAGCTTTTAAGCTAGGACGTTTTGGAGGCTATGTTCTCAGTCAACATGAAACGGAAGCACCGAAAGTCTTTGTAGGACGTGACACACGTATTTCAGGGGAAATGCTGGAATCTGCCTTGGTAGCTGGTCTTCTTTCAGTTGGTATTCACGTATACAAACTAGGCGTTTTGGCAACACCAGCAGTAGCTTACTTGGTTAAAACTGAAGGAGCAAGTGCCGGTGTCATGATTTCTGCTAGCCACAACCCAGCCCTTGATAATGGAATCAAGTTCTTTGGTGGTGACGGCTTCAAACTAGATGACGAAAAAGAAGCAGAAATTGAAGCCTTGCTAGATGCTGCGGAAGACACTCTTCCTCGTCCAAGTGCAGAAGGCTTGGGAACCTTGGTAGATTACCCAGAAGGCTTGCGTAAGTATGAAGGCTACCTTGTTTCAACTGGAACTCCTCTTGATGGAATGAAGGTTGCCTTGGATACAGCTAATGGTGCAGCTTCTACCAGTGCCCGTCAAATTTTTGCAGACCTTGGTGCTCAATTGACGGTTATCGGGGAAACACCAGATGGTCTTAACATCAACCTTAATGTTGGTTCAACCCATCCAGAAGCCCTTCAAGAAGTGGTCAAAGAAAGCGGGTCAGCGATTGGTTTGGCCTTTGATGGAGACAGTGACCGTTTGATTGCTGTCGATGAGAATGGCGACATCGTTGATGGTGACAAGATCATGTACATCATCGGAAAATACCTTTCTGAAAAAGGACAATTGGCTCAAAATACAATTGTGACAACTGTGATGTCTAATCTTGGTTTCCACAAGGCCTTGGACCGTGAAGGCATTAACAAGGCAGTTACTGCAGTTGGCGACCGCTACGTTGTTGAAGAAATGAGAAAATCAGGCTACAACCTTGGTGGTGAACAGTCTGGTCACGTCATCTTGATGGATTACAATACAACAGGTGATGGCCAATTATCTGCTGTTCAATTGACCAAAATCATGAAGGAAACTGGTAAGAGCTTGTCAGAGTTGGCAGCAGAAGTAACCATCTATCCACAAAAATTAGTCAACATTCGAGTGGAAAATGTCATGAAGGAAAAGGCTATGGAAGTGCCAGCTATTAAGGCTATCATCGAGAAGATGGAAGAAGAAATGGCAGGGAATGGTCGTATTCTTGTTCGTCCAAGTGGAACAGAGCCCCTTTTGCGTGTTATGGCAGAAGCGCCTACAACAGAAGAAGTAGACTACTATGTTGATACCATCGCAGATGTAGTTCGAGCTGAAATCGGGATTGACTAAATCCTAGAAAACTAGATGAAAATTAAAAATTATGGTACAATAGCTTATAATATTGTAGCCAAGGGAGAAAGACATGAATCTTAAACGTGAACAAGAATTTGTTAGTCAGTATCATTTTGATGCGCGTAATTTTGAATGGGAAAATGAAAATGGAGCTCCTGAAACTAAGGTGGATGTGAACTTCCAATTGCTCCAACATGACCAAGAAAATCAAGTGACTTCCTTGATTGTCATCTTGACCTTTATGATTGTATTTGATAAGTTTGTCATCAGTGGAACCATTTCACAGGTAAATCATATCGATGGCCGTATTGTCAATGAACCAAGTGAATTGAGCCAAGAAGAAGTGGAAACTTTGGCTCGCCCAAGTTTGAATATGCTCAACCGTTTGACTTACGAAGTAACTGAAATTGCATTAGACTTACCAGGAATCAATTTGGAGTTCTAATATGAAACTAGCTGTTATCACAGATTCTTCTGCCTATCTCAGTGCAGAGACCTTGCAAAGAGAAGATTTATTTGTCTTGGATATTCCTGTCAATATTGATGGTGAGGAATATGTCGAAGGCATCAATCTGACTGCTGAGGAATTTTACCAAAAAATGGCTCAGGCTTCTGAATTGCCTAAGACTAGTCAACCAAGTATTGCCAAGTTAGATGAAATATTAACTTCGCTCAAAGAACAAGGTTATACACATGCCTTGGGGCTTTTCTTATCTTCTGGAATTTCTGGTTTTTACCAAAATATCCAGTATATGGTTGATGACTATGAGGGCTTAACTATTGCTTTTCCAGACACTTTGATTACAAGTGCTCCTCTGGGTATCATGGTTGAAAGCGTCTTTAATTGGCGTGACCAGGGCGATGATTTTGCCAGCATTCAGGAAAAGCTAGCCATTCAAATCAGCCGTACGTCAGCTTTTATCATGGTAGATGATTTAGATCATTTGGTAAAAGGTGGGCGCCTTTCAAATGGGGCTGCCATTTTGGGCAATCTGCTAAGCATTAAGCCAATCCTTTATTTCAACGACCAAGGTGTGATTGAAGTTTACGAAAAAGTTCGTACTGAAAAGAAAGCAACCAAGCGCTTAATTGAAATTATCAAGGAAACAACGGCTTCAGGCCAATATCGGGTCATTGTCATTCATGGAAATGCTCCTGAAAAGGCTGAAGAATTGCGTCAGCACTTGCTAGAATCTGGAGTGGGTTCGGATGTTTCACTTGCTACATTTGGTAGTGTCATTGGAACTCACCTAGGAGCAGGAAGTATTGCTCTGGGTTATATTCCAGTGATTTAGTTGGCACTTCTAGACTAGTTAAGATGCCTTGTATCTTAGAAATTGAACACGGACTACCTGCCTCTTAAAAAAAGATGCCTGTCTGGCCTTTCGTGGAAAGTCAGCGCCATTCCCTATTTTTCATGGGTAGCTAATGTCCTTTGTATCTTAGACAGGAGTAGAGATGAGTATTCGAGTAATTATTGCCGGTTTTAAGGGAAAGATGGGCCAAGCTGCTTGTCAGATGGTCTTGGCTGATCCAGACTTAGATTTGGTAGCAGTTTTGGATCCTTTTGAGTCTGAGTCAGAATGGCAGGGAATTCCTGTTTTCAAGGATAAGGTTGATTTAGCAGGCTTTGAAGCGGATGTCTGGGTAGATTTTACTACTCCAACTGTTGCCTACGAAAATACACGTTTTGCTCTTGAAAATGGCTTTGCTCCAGTAGTTGGAACAACAGGTTTCACAAGTGAAGAAATTGCAGAGCTAAAAGCATTTTCTCGTGAACAAAATTTGGGTGGTTTGGTCGCTCCAAATTTTGCCTTGGGTGCTGTTTTACTCATGCAATTTGCAAGGCAGGCTGCCAAATATTTCCCAAATGTGGAGATTATCGAGCTCCATCATGACAAGAAAAAGGATGCCCCGAGTGGAACAGCTATTAAAACAGCTGAATTGATGGCAGAAGTTCGAGAGTCTATTCAGCAAGGTTCGCCTGATGAGGAAGAATTGATTACTGGTGCCCGTGGTGCTGACTTTGATGGCATGCGGATTCACTCAGTTCGTTTACCAGGCTTGGTAGCCCATCAGGAAGTCATCTTTGGCAATCAGGGAGAAGGATTGACCCTTCGTCATGACTCCTATGATCGCAGCTCCTTCATGACAGGGGTGAATTTGGGAATTAAAGAAGTTGTCAAGCGTCATGAGCTTGTCTATGGATTAGAACACTTATTATGAGATTAACGCAAATGCCTTCTGAATTTCAGAAGGCTTTACCAGTATTAGAAAAAATTAAAGAAGCAGGCTTTGAGGCCTATTTTGTTGGGGGATCTGTTCGAGATGCCCTCCTAAATCGTCCCATCCATGATGTGGATATTGCGACGTCTTCTTATCCAGAAGAAACCAAGCAGATTTTTCCGCGAACAGCTGATATCGGAATCGAGCACGGAACTGTCTTGGTCTTAGATGGGGACGAGGAGTATGAGGTGACTACTTTTCGGACAGAAGATGTCTATGTGGACTATCGTAGACCTAGTGCGGTTTCTTTTGTTCGCTCGCTAGAAGAAGACCTCAAGCGCCGTGATTTTACAGTCAATGCCTTTGCCTTGGACGAGACAGGAGAAATTATTGACTTGTTTCATGGTTTAGAAGATTTGGAAAAGCAAGTCTTACGAGCGGTTGGTGTAGCTAGTGAGCGTTTCAACGAAGATGCTCTACGGATTATGCGTGGTTTCCGTTTTCAGGCCAGTCTTGGCTTTGAACTTGAGCCAGAAACATTTGAAGCTATGAAGACCTTGACGCCACTTTTGGAGAAAATTTCTGTGGAGCGTACCTTCGTTGAGTTTGATAAACTCTTGCTGGCTCCATTTTGGAGAAGGGGCTTGGCTTCCATGATTGAGAGTCAAGCTTATGATTATCTCCCTGATATGGCAGCTAGCCAGGACAAGATCAACAGACTATTTGAATTAGAGACCGATTTTACCTTTGAATCCTCTGAACAAGCCTGGGCGGCTTTACTGTGGGTTTTGGAGATTGAAAATGCGCAGCCATTTTTGAAGGCTTGGAAGACCTCACGCCAGTTTGCTAAGCAAGTTCAGGATTTGCTGACTATTTTGGCCTTGCGTGAAAAGGGAGAGTTGAGCAAGCGCGATTGTTATCGCTTTGACTTGGAGTTGCTTTTACAGGCTGAAAATCTTCGTCAGGCCCAAGGAAAAGAAGTCAATTCGCAAGTCATCACAGAAACCTACCAGAGCTTGACCATTCATGACAAGAAAGAAATTCAGATTAACGGTGGTATTTTGATCAAGGAATATGGTTATCAACCAGGTCCTGACTTGGGAGAGATTTTAACAGAGATTGAGTATGCCATTGTCGATGGAGAATTGGAAAATGACCGACAAGCCATCCATGCTTATCTGAGGGAGAAAAAATGAGTGATTTTATCGTTGAAAAACTAAATAAATCCGTCGGTGATAAGACCGTTTTTAAGGATATTTCCTTTATTATCCATGACCTAGACAGAATTGGTCTGATTGGTGTCAATGGAACGGGGAAGACCACCCTTTTGGATGTCCTTTCTGGTGTTTCTGGCTTTGATGGGGATGTCAGTCCTTTTTCAGCTAAAAATGATTACCAGATTGGTTACTTGACCCAGGATCCTGATTTTGATGATAGTAAGACGGTCTTGGATACGGTTCTTTCCAGCGACCTCAAGGAAATCCAGCTTATTCGTGAGTATGAATTGATCATGCTCAACTATAGCGAGGACAAGCAGGCGCGTTTGGAACGGGTCATGGCAGAAATGGACTCTCTCCAAGCTTGGGAAATTGAGAGTCAGGTAAAGACTGTTCTCAGCAAGCTGGGTATTCAGAATTTATCTACTCCAGTTGGAGAATTGTCAGGTGGTCTAAGAAGACGAGTCCAATTGGCGCAAGTTTTACTTGGCAACCACGACCTCTTGCTTTTGGATGAGCCGACCAACCATCTGGATATTGCGACTATTGAGTGGCTGACCCTCTTTTTGAAAAATTCTAAGAAGACAGTTCTCTTTATCACCCACGACCGTTATTTCCTAGACGCTTTGTCAACACGGATTTTCGAATTGGATCGCGCAGGCTTGACAGAATATCAGGGGAATTATCAGGACTATGTTCGCCTTAAGGCGGAACAGGACGAGCGTGATGCGGCTCTTCTCCACAAAAAGGAACAACTTTATAAGCAAGAATTGGCCTGGATGCGCAGACAACCGCAGGCGCGTGCGACCAAGCAGCAGGCTCGTATCAATCGTTTCCATGACTTGAAGAAAGAGGTTTCAGGCAGTAGTGCTGAGACAGACTTGACTATGAACTTTGAAACCAGTCGTATTGGGAAGAAAGTCATCGAGTTTCAGGATGTTTCCTTTGCCTATGAAAACAAGCCTATTTTGCAAGATTTTAATCTCTTGGTGCAGGCTAAAGATCGTATTGGAATTGTTGGGGACAACGGTGTTGGGAAATCAACTCTCCTTAACTTGATTGCAGGAAGTCTTGAGCCGACAGCAGGCCAAGTTGTGATTGGGGAAACTGTTCGCATCGCCTATTTCTCTCAGCAAATTGAGGGCTTGGATGAAAGCAAGCGTGTTATCAATTACCTGCAGGAAGTGGCAGAAGAGGTCAAGACCAGTGGTGGTTCTAGTACTTCGATTGCAGAGCTGCTGGAGCAGTTCCTTTTCCCACGTTCGACGCATGGAACCTTGATTGAGAAATTGTCAGGTGGCGAGAAAAAACGTCTTTATCTCCTCAAACTGCTCTTGGAAAAACCAAATGTTCTTCTCTTGGATGAACCGACAAATGACCTAGACATTGCAACCTTGACAGTTTTGGAGAATTTCTTACAAGGCTTTGCTGGTCCAGTTTTGACTGTTAGTCACGACCGCTATTTCTTGGATAAGGTAGCGACTAAGATTCTCGCTTTTGAAGATGGCAAGATTCGTCCTTTCTTTGGTCATTACACCGACTATCTTGATGAAAAAGCCTTTGAAACAGAGATGGCCAATCAAGTACAAAAGGTCGAAAAGGAAAAAGTAGTCAAGGTTCGAGAAGAGAAGAAACGCATGACCTACCAAGAAAAGCAGGAGTGGGCAAGCATTGAAGGTGATATTGAAGCCTTGGAAAACCGTATCGCTGCGATTGAAGAGGAAATGCAGGCCAACGGCTCTGACTTTGGTAAGCTGGCTACTCTCCAAAAAGAACTGGATGAGAAAAACGAAGCACTTCTTGAAAAATACGAACGCTATGAGTATTTAAGTGAGTTTGATAGCTAGAAGAATGGAAAAATCCCGTCTCATGGACAGGATTTCTCTATTCTTTTTTGGTTTCTTGATGAAAGATATTTTGCCAGGTTTCGTGGCGGCGCCAGATACTGGTATGGACGATACCATCTAACTCATAGCAGATGAGTTTTGTTTTCTGACTGATGGAAGTGATTTGGATGTCCTTGATAGCAGCATTCAAGTCTTTTTCGGCTTTATAAGCCTCTTTATCCATCTGCTCTCCATCCTGACGAATATAGACAAAATCGTCAGCCAAGAGTTCTTCCAGTTGATTTCCTTGATCAATCAATTGTTCACGCATAAGCAATTTTTTATAGACATTGTCTAAAATTTCATCCTCAGGGATAGGTGCTGGCTCGATATGGACATCGGTGTCAAAGACGCCAAAACGCTCCTCCAGCATAGACTCGACCTGATCCGCGATTTCATGACTCTCAAAAACAGATAAGTCAGGATTCATTTCTAGCGTAATATCAAGGTAAATGTTGCTACCGTAGGTGCGACCTCTTTGCGACTTAACCTTGCTGATCTTGGGAATTTCCATAATGGCCTTTTGATAGTCCTCAAGCAGACGATCGTCAAAGCCATCTGAAAGACTAAAGGAAGACTCGATAAAGATATCATAGGCGGTCTTCAAGATAAAGAAAGTGATGATAATGGCAACCAGTTTATCTACAATCGGATAATTGAAACTGCTAGCTAGGATGGCAATAGTCGTACCAAGTGAGGTAACAGCATCAGAAAGATTGTCCTTGGCGGCAGCCTTTAGTGCCTTGGAGTTGGATTTCTTACTGAGGCGAGTGTTGTAGAGATACACCACAAACATAATCGCTGCAGACATAATTCCTAGAGTTGCACCCAGAGGATCAATGACCGTTTCTTCCCGACTGAGAATCTTTTGAATGGTATCCCTCAGCACATCAAAGCCGACATAAAACATGATGATGGAAGTGATTAAGCTAGCCAAATCTTCAATCTTCCAGTGACCAAAACGGTGGTCTCGGTCAGCAGGTTGGCGCGCCATCCGAATGCCAATCAAGAGGGCCACATTTCCAATGATGTCCGATATGTTGTTAAAACCATCGGCCACCAAACTGGATGAATGAAGGAGGTGGCCTGTTGCTAATTTTGCTGCAGATAAGATCAAATAGGTTGAAATACTGATAATGGCTCCACGCTCAGCTAACTTGAGATTTGAAATAGATTGCTTCATTCAACTTCCTTTCCAGTCACATAGCATTCTACCATTATACTGGTTTTCAAGGGAAAATTCAAATAGGACAGATAAAACTAAGAAAATACAAAGCAGAAAATGCTTTTTTTTTTTAGGAAATATGATAGACTGATAAAGTGAAAAGTTGAGGTGAATAAAATTGAAAAAAATGAGTATTTTAGCGATGAGTATTTCTTTGCTCTTTACTGTTTTAGTCTGGTTCTCGATGGTAACAAATGTCAAACAAGGGATACCGTTTTCAGATGCTAGTATTTTTGAATATTTTGGGTATGCAATGAATCGAGGAGAATTGATGTATGCAAACCTATTTGATCATAAGGGGCCAGTCGTTTTTTTACTGAATTACCTAGGATATCTTATTGGTGGTGCGTTAGGAATTAAATTTTTATACCTATTTTGCACATTTCTATTCTTTATAGCTAGTTATAAGATTTCAAGGTTATTTACTGGAAATAAGCAAACAATTTTAACTTTAGCAATTATCTTTATAATTTATGAGTATTTTTTTGATGGCGGTTGGAGTTTAGAAGGTTTTATTTTACCTTTTTTGGCTTATTCATTATACATTTTTTTAAAACTGTTTATACAAAATGATTTCAGTAAAAATGACATCGTAGTATCAGGTGCGTTTTTCGCTATTGTATTTTTTACGAAAGCAAATATGATAGGGATTTGGCTTGTATTTTGTATTTATGTATTGATTGATTTTATACTAAAGAAAGTATACAGGGACTTGTTTTCTTTGATAGGATTATTTTTCCTTGGAATATTAATACCAACTATCCCTTTGTGCCTATATCTGTTATCAAAGGGCATCTTTTTTGAAATGGTATACCAGTCGATTGGAATTAATTTTATTTATACTACAGAGTCTAATAACGTTTCGATGTATGAGATTATCAGATGGTACATTTCTCAAACAAATCTCTTAAGTCTTAATTTATTGATGTTATTTTCCTTGATACCACTATGGAAGAAATTTGGAATAAAATCAATCTTCTATCATTTTGTTTTTATTGTTTGTTTACTTCTGGCTCTTATCTCAAAAAGAAGCTATGGTCATTACATTTTAGTAATGCTCCCGATTTTGATTCCATATATTTCCTATTTATTTCATAGCATATCCAAGAAAATGTCTTTTCAAGTATTTTTTGTCTTATTCTTAGGATTTATTATTATATACCAGAATGATGTAAAATCCATCATGAAAAGTATGAATACAAGATATCTGAATAGATCTGAGAAACAGCAACGCGTTGCTAGCTATATAGAGAAAAATACATCGATGGATGACCGAATTTATACACACCGTCAAAATGGAACAATTTATTTGTATAGTGAACGGCTAGCTAGTACAAAATTTTTCTTCATCCCAGCTGTGACAGATGATCGAGTTATTATTGATGAGTTTAAAAAATCTATACAAGAAAATCCTCCTATCTATATTGTATTTGATACTGAATGGGATTATGGTAAGAGGACTGACTCTTTTATTAAGGATTATATTAGAGTAAATTATCACTTAGAAAAACAGATTGATACAGCTATGATTTATAGAAAAGGAGGAGAAAAAGATGAGTAGACAAAAGCCAATTTTATATATAGTTATTCCATGTTATAACGAAGAGCAAGTCTTACCACATACTAATCCAATGTTTGTTGAAAAAATTGAACAATTAGTACAGAAAGAAGAAATCCATCCTCTTAGTAAAATCATGTATGTAAATGATGGTAGTAAGGATCAGACTTGGGAACTGATAGAAAGTTATGCTAAAACCAACCCTTCTGTAGTTGGCGTGTCACAAAGTCGTAACAGAGGTCATCAAAGTAGTGTCCTTGCCGGTATGTATGAGGCTATTCAGTTTGCTGATATAGTCATTACCATTGATGCCGATGGACAAGATGATATTAACTGCATGGATAAGATGATTTCTGAGTATAAAAGTGGTTCTGAAATTGTCTATGGTGTACGTGATAATCGTGATACGGACTCTGCTTTTAAACGAATTACAGCCGAAGGTTTTTATAAAGTGCTGCGCCTATTTGGGGCAGAAGTTGTTTTTAATCATGCAGACTATAGATTGGTATCAAAAAGATTTTTGCAGGAGTTAGAGAGGTTCCAAGAAGTTAATCTTTTTCTTCGTGGTTTAATGCCCTTAGTTGGTTTTAAATATTCTTACGTTTCATATAAGCGCCATGAACGAATTGCTGGTGAGAGCCACTATCCACTATCTAAAATGCTTGGTTTGGCTATGGATGGTATTACCAGTTTATCAATCAAACCGATTCGTTTGATTACAAGTTTTGGGGTCTTGACATCACTCTTTAGCTTTCTGTTGATTATTTGGGTTTTATGGAGTAAGTTTGCTGGTACGGTTGTGGCTGGTTGGGCAAGCACCTATGCAATAGTTAGTTTACTTGGTGGAGTACAATTGATTAGTTTGGGAGTAATTGGTGAGTATATTGGAAAGATTTACCTGGAAACGAAACGTCGTCCTAGATATATTATCAGTGAACGTACTTTTGATAAGGATAGAATTTTATAGAATCTTTACTCTTTGAAAATTTTTCAAAATTTGGTATAATAGAACTACTCAAGGGAGTAGCTGGCAGAAACCTGCGATAGTGTCGTCATTCCGAATTTTATACTGAAAAGTATGCTTTCCGGCACTATCTTAAACAGCGAGACTTGTTATGATTAACAGGTCTCTTTTTGTTTGTCGTGAAAAGATATGACAGAAAGAGAGTCTGTTTTGCACACAATGTCAAGGAGGAGACACATGTCAAAAGAACAAAAACGCCAAGCGTTTTACACTCAGAGTCCTGAAGAGGTCTTGAAGGCTGTGGATGCGACCGAGCAAGGTTTGTCATCAAGTGAGGCAGAAAAGCGCCTTGCTGAATTTGGCCACAATGAACTCGAAGAAGGTGAGAAACGATCAATCCTGGTCAAATTTATCGAGCAATTTAAGGATTTGATGATTATCATCCTAGTTGCGGCAGCAATCTTGTCAGTTGTGACTTCTGGTGGGGAAGATATCGCAGATGCCATTATCATCCTAGCCGTGGTTATCATCAATGCTGCCTTTGGTGTTTACCAAGAAGGAAAAGCAGAAGAAGCCATCGAAGCCCTCAAATCTATGTCTAGTCCAGCTGCCCGCGTTCTTCGTGATGGGCACATGGCTGAGATTGACTCTAAAGAATTGGTACCAGGTGATATCGTCGCTCTCGAAGCTGGTGATGTAGTACCTGCAGACCTACGTTTGCTAGAAGCCAACTCTCTTAAAATCGAAGAAGCAGCTCTTACAGGTGAGTCTGTTCCAGTTGAAAAAGACTTGACAGTTGAACTTGCTGCAGATGCTGGTATCGGTGACCGTGTCAATATGGCCTTCCAAAACTCAAATGTGACTTATGGTCGTGGGATGGGTGTTGTTGTCAATACAGGGATGTACACTGAAGTTGGTCACATCGCAGGTATGCTTCAAGATGCGGATGAGACAGATACACCACTTAAACAAAACTTGAACAACCTTTCTAAGGTCTTGACCTATGCTATCTTGGTTATTGCCCTTGTTACTTTTGTAGTGGGTGTCTTCATTCAAGGGAAAAATCCACTTGGTGAGTTGATGACCTCTGTTGCGCTTGCCGTTGCAGCTATTCCAGAAGGGCTCCCAGCTATCGTAACTATCGTTCTTGCCCTTGGTACTCAAGTTTTGGCAAAACGTAACTCTATCGTTCGTAAGTTGCCTGCAGTAGAAACGCTTGGTTCAACTGAAATCATCGCTTCTGATAAGACTGGTACGCTGACTATGAACAAGATGACAGTCGAGAAAGTCTTCTACGATGCAGTCCTACATGACTCAGCTGACGACATTGAGCTAGGTCTTGAAATGCCTCTTCTTCGTTCAGTTGTTTTGGCTAATGATACGAAAATCGATGTGGAAGGCAATCTGATTGGTGACCCAACGGAAACAGCCTTTATCCAGTATGCCTTGGACAAGGGCTACGATGTCAAAGGATTTTTAGAGAAATATCCTCGTGTAGCTGAGTTACCATTTGACTCTGACCGTAAGCTCATGTCAACGGTTCACCCATTGCCAGATGGACGCTTCCTCGTAGCCGTTAAAGGTGCGCCAGACCAACTTTTGAAACGTTGTGTTTTTCGAGACAAGGCTGGGGATATTGCTCCGATTGATGAGAAGGTTACAAACCTCATTCATACAAACAACTCTGAAATGGCCCATCAAGCCTTGCGTGTCCTTGCAGGAGCTTATAAGATTATCGATAGCATTCCAGAAAATCTCACTTCTGAAGAGCTTGAAAATGATTTAATCTTCACTGGTTTGATTGGGATGATTGACCCTGAACGTCCTGAGGCAGCTGAGGCTGTTCGTGTGGCTAAGGAAGCTGGAATCCGTCCAATCATGATTACGGGTGATCACCAAGACACTGCAGAAGCCATTGCTAAACGATTGGGAATCATTGATGCAAATGATACAGAAGGACACGTTTTAACTGGTGCTGAACTCAATGAACTGTCAGATGAAGACTTTGAAAAAGTAGTTGGTCAATACTCTGTTTATGCCCGTGTGTCTCCAGAGCACAAGGTTCGTATCGTTAAGGCCTGGCAAAAACAAGGTAAGGTCGTTGCCATGACAGGTGACGGTGTCAATGATGCGCCAGCTCTGAAAACAGCAGACATCGGTATCGGTATGGGAATCACTGGTACAGAGGTTTCTAAGGGAGCTTCTGACATGATTCTTGCAGATGATAACTTTGCGACTATTATCGTCGCAGTGGAAGAAGGACGTAAGGTCTTCTCAAACATTCAAAAGACTATTCAGTACCTACTTTCTGCCAATACTGCTGAAGTATTGACTATCTTCCTATCAACCTTGTTTGGTTGGGATGTCTTGCAGCCAGTTCATCTTTTGTGGATCAACTTGGTAACGGATACCTTCCCAGCAATTGCACTAGGTGTTGAACCTGCTGAGCCTGGCGTCATGAACCATAAACCACGTGGACGCAAGGCAAGCTTTTTCTCAGGTGGTGTTTTGAGTTCTATCATCTATCAAGGTGTACTCCAAGCAGCTATTGTTATGAGTGTTTATGGCCTTGCGATTGCTTACCCAGTACATGTGGGTGATAATCATGCCATTCATGCTGATGCTCTAACTATGGCCTTTGCAACCCTTGGTTTGATTCAGCTCTTCCATGCCTACAATGTCAAGTCTGTATACCAATCCATCTTGACAGTTGGTCCATTCAAGTCTAAGACCTTTAACTGGTCCATCTTGGTATCCTTCATTCTTCTCATGGCAACAATCGTCGTAGAACCGCTTGAAGGAATCTTCCACGTAACCAAACTAGACTTGTCTCAATGGGGAATTGTTATGGCTGGAAGCTTCTCAATGATTATTATTGTCGAAATCGTTAAATTTATCCAACGTAAACTCGGTTTTGACAAGAATGCGATTTAAGGGAGGTTTCGGATGTCAGCATATCAATTACCGACCGTATGGCAGGATGAAGCTAGTAATCAAGGAGCTTTTACGGGATTAAATAGACCAACAGCAGGTGCACGTTTCCAACAAAACTTGCCAAAAGGGGAACAAGCTTTTCAGCTTTATTCACTGGGAACACCAAATGGTGTGAAGGTCACTATCTTATTGGAAGAATTACTAGAAGCTGGTTTTGAGCAAGCTGCTTACGATTTGTATAAGATTGCTATTATGGATGGGGATCAATTCGGCTCAGACTTTGTGAAGCTCAATCCAAATTCCAAGATTCCGGCTTTATTGGATCAGTCAGGGGCTAAAGATGTAAGAGTCTTTGAGTCTGCTCATATTCTTTTATACCTTGCTGAGAAATTTGGAGCCTTTTTACCAAGCAATCCTATGGAAAAGGTAGAAGTTTTGAATTGGCTATTCTGGCAAGCAGGTGCAGCACCTTTTCTAGGTGGGGGATTTGGACATTTCTTCAATTATGCTCCTGAAAAATTGGAATATCCTATTAACCGTTTTACGATGGAAGTGAAACGTCAGTTGGATTTGTTGGATAAGGAATTGGCTCAGAAACCTTATATTGCAGGCAATGACTATACGATTGCAGATATTGCTATCTGGTCTTGGTATGGCCAGTTGGTTCAAGGAAATCTTTACCAAGGTTCTGCAAAATTCTTGGATGCCTCAAGTTATCAAAATCTAGTAAAATGGGCAGAAAAAATTGCCAATCGTCCAGCTGTTAAGCGTGGCTTGGAAGTAACTTATAAAGAAATTAAATAGCAAAAAAGTCATCTTCGGATGGCTTTTTACTACAGTTGAGGGAAAGGGCTTGCAGTTATCGTCTTTTGTGCTATAATTGCTATAATATAGTAAAAAGTAAGAGGAGTGTGAGGAAGTGGAAAAGAAAATTGTGAAGGATATTTTGTTTTTATCTCAGGTATCTCAGCCAGCAAGTCAGGAAGATCTGTATCTTGCCAGAGATTTACAAGATACGCTCTTAGCAAATCGTGAGACCTGCGTTGGTCTGGCTGCCAATATGATTGGGGTGCAGAAGCGCGTGATTATTTTTAATCTGGGCTTGGTTCCTGTGGTCATGTTTAACCCAGTGCTCCTGTCCTCTGAAGGACCTTATGAGACAGAGGAAGGTTGTTTGTCCTTGGTAGGTGTGAGACCTACTAAGCGTTATGAAACCATAAGGGTTGCCTATCGTGACAGCAAGTGGCAGGAACAGACCATTACCTTGACAGGTTTCCCGGCTCAGATTTGCCAGCATGAACTGGATCACTTGGAAGGACGAATCATTTAGGAGGAAAGCAAATGAAACGGATAATCTTTGAACTTATTTTTATTGCAACGACCTGGTATATCTTTTTACCGCCTCTTAATCTGACCAGCTGGGAATTTCTCTTTTTCCTCTGTGGGCATTTGCTGCTTGTGGCAGTCTTATTTGGCTTTGGCAGGGGAATCAATCTGGTCAAAACGGTTCATGTGCGCCACGGCCAGGCGGAAGCTGCCTTAAATCTAGAGGGTTTCAAAATCAATCGGTTAGGGAAAGCTATTTTAGTTTCTATTGGAGGAATTCTTCTCTTGGCAGCCTTGGTTTCCTTGGTGACTTCTAGCATTTTTCAGGCTAAAAATTATGCCAATGTAGTCACGGTTACGGAAAAAGAGTTTACTGAATTTCCTAAGACTGACACCAGTAAGGTTCCTATTTTAGATAGAAGTACTGCTGAAAAAATTGGTGACCGCTACTTGGGTTCCCTAACAGATAAGGTGTCGCAGTACGTAGCGGCAGACACCTATACCCAATTGACGATTGATGGGAAACCTTATCGAGTTACGCCACTAGAATACGCAGACCCTATCAAGTGGTTTAATAATCAGGCCAAGGGAATCGGTGAGTATATCAAGGTGGACATGGTAACTGGAAATGCGGATTTGGTGGACTTGAAAACACCAATCAAGTATTCGGACTCGGAGTATTTTAACCGCGATGTCAAGCGTCACCTACGCTTGAAGTACCCAACTAAGATCTTCAAGACTCCATCTTTTGAGGTGGACGATGAGGGCAATCCTTTCTATGTAGCAACGGTTTACCAAAAGCAATTTGGGCTTGCGGTTCCTCGTCCAGTTTCAGTCATTATCTTGGATGCCACAAATGGAGCCACCAAGGAATACAGTTTGGAAGATGTTCCAGAATGGGTGGACAGGGTCTATCCAGCTGAGGAAACCATTGAGCAAATAAACTACAACGGCAAGTACAAGGACGGTTTCTGGAATGCCATGATTTCCAAGAAAAACGTGACCCAGACTACCAAAGGCTATAATTACTTGTCTATCGGCAATGACATCTATCTCTACACAGGTGTGACGTCGGCCAATGCGGATGAGAGTAATCTTGGTTTTATCCTAGAAAATATGCGAACAGGAGAAATCACTAAGTATAGCTTGGCTTCTGC
Source organism: Streptococcus sp. 544 (assembly GCF_013277385.1). Classification (NCBI taxonomy): domain Bacteria; kingdom Bacillati; phylum Bacillota; class Bacilli; order Lactobacillales; family Streptococcaceae; genus Streptococcus; species Streptococcus sp. 544. The sequence goes on along the minus strand of NZ_VMMU01000020.1, from coordinate 14,877 downwards.
GACCGAAGAATCAGCCCGTGAATCAGCCGAAGGTGCTGTTCAGGAGAAATCCTACAAGGCGACCTTCCCAATCCTTATCAATCTCAATGACAAGCCTCTCTACATCATGGGCTTGAAGGACAATGCGGGCTTGGTCAAAGAGTACGCTTTGGTAGATGCAGTCGAGTATCAAAATGTTATCGTAGCTACGACAGTGGAAGAGATGCTCAGTAAGTATGCCAATAAAAACGACCTTGAAATTGACAGTGCAACAACAGAAAGCATCAAGGGTGTGGTAGCAGACCTCAAATCAGCTGTTATCAAGGGAGACACCGTCTACTTCTTTAAAATTGATGGCAAGATATACAAGGTCAAGGCCTCTGTATCAGATGACCTTCCTTACCTTGAAAATGGTAAAAACTTTGAAGGTCAAGTAGGAAAAGACAATTATCTCAAGACCTTTAAAGTACAGTAATACTCTTCGAAAAATCTCTTCAAACCATGTCAGCTCTATCTGCAACCCCAAAACAGTGTTTTGAGCAGCCTGCGGCTAGCTTCCTAGTTTGCTCTTTGATTTTCATTGAGTATAAAAAATAGATTTTCTCAGAAAGTATATGTTATAATAAGGTAAATTAAGACTAATGGAGGACAAAGAAATGGGTTTTTATTTGATGGTTGCTTCAATGCTACTCGGACTGCTTGCTTTGAAGATAGGTTTTTCTCAGTTCAAGGAGAAAAAAGATAAATTCTTATCTATCCTAACAAGCTTGGCTGGTCTAGTCCTTGTTCTCGTGGCTGTCTGGTTAGGATGGCCCAAATAAATAGAGGAGCCTCGGTTAAACCGAGGTTTTTCATACTCTTCGAAAATCAAATTCAAACCACGTCAGCTTCACCTTGCCGTACTCAAGTACAGCCTGCGGCTATCTTCCTAGTTTGCTCTTTGATTTTCATTGAGTATCAGATGAATTTCTTGGTTGTGGCTAAAAAATATGCTACACTATTAATATGAAAATTTTAATCCCAACAGCAAAAGAAATGAACACAGATTTGCCGAGTATCGAGGCAAATCCTTTAAGACCAGAAAGTCAGGCCGTGCTGGAAGCCTTGGCCCTCTATTCTGCTAGTCAATTGGAGAGTTTTTACAAGGTTTCAGTCGAGAAGGCAGCGGAGGAATTTCAACATATCCAAGCTTTGAAAAGGCAAACTGCTCAACACTATCCAGCTCTGAAACTTTTTGATGGGCTTATGTATCGTCATATCAAGCGAGACAAACTGACCGAGGCAGAACAAGTCTATCTTGAAAACCATGTCTTTATTACTTCGGCTTTGTACGGAGTCGTTCCAGCCTTGTCACCTATGGCCCCTCACCGTTTGGATTTTTTGATGAAGTTAAAAGTCGCTGGTAAAACTTTGAAGAGCCATTGGAAGCAAGCCTATGATGAAGCTGTGAAGCAGGAAGAAGTGATTTTCTCCCTCTTGTCGTCCGAGTTTGAGACGGTATTTTCTAAGGAAATCAGAGAAAAAATGGTGATCTTCAAATTTATGGAGGATAGAGGCGGTCAGCTGAAAATTCACTCAACCATTTCCAAGAAAGCGCGTGGAGCCTTCCTGACAGCCCTGATAGAAAATCAAGTACAGACGGTTGATGAAGCTCGTCGCTTAAGCTTTGCGAGATTTAACTACCGAGAAGACCTGTCCCAGCCACAGGAATTGGTTTTTGTAAAGGAAGTATAGAAATCAGATATTCTGTATTGGACAATATGTATCATCAGCTATTTTAGTTTATAAATGAGAAAAAAGCGAACAAGCTAGGCTTCTGAGTGTCAGAAAAGTAGTCTTGTTCGCTTTTATTATATTAGTTACTTGATAGCATTAACCAAGTCTTGAGCTTGTTTTTCAAGTGAGTTTAGGACTGTTTCTTCGAGAACCAATTTTCCGTCTGCCCAGGCAGAGTCATTGACACGTGCAGCAGTGAAATCACCAATGACTTGTGTACGGATAAATGGCAAGAGGTCCTTGTAGATAGCGAAGAGTTGATCGTGACCTGCATTGGCTACAGATGATACTGTGACAAATTTATTTTGAAGGGCAGAAGCGCCACGTGTATCAGACAAGTCAAGGGCACGAGATAGCCAATCAAGCAAGTTCTTCACTGTTCCAGGGATAGAGAAGTTGTAGACTGGAGAGAAAATCCAAATAGCATCCGCAGCGAGAACTGCTTCACGAGCAGCAGCTACAGCTGGGTGAGTTGGAGCTTCCAAATCTTGGCTGAAGAGAGGAAGGGCTGAATAATCAAGGTAGCTAACTTCCGCTTTACCAGCAAGTGCTTTCTCAGCTTCGAGCGCCATTTGGTGGTTGAAAGAACCTTGGCGTAGGGATCCGACGATAAATAAGACTTTTTTAGACATGATGTGTCTCCTTTTTCTTAAATTTCCGAGAAATCTCTCGTTGTTATGAAATATATTACAACAAAACAAAAGGACTTGCAAGAAATCTGCTCAGAGTTTATTTGAAAATTATAAAATTACAGAAGCTCTAGTCAGTTGCCACTGGAAAAGTAAGAACTGTTTTTTGGATTCTGGTTTGCTTTGAAGGAAGAAATAAAGTGCGATTGTTCCTATATTCTCTTGTAATATGATGGCATAAGTGCTAAAATAAACAAGAAAACTCGTAATAGAAACCGCATAACAGCTATTTTCCGGTATCATTTCATAAATCATTAAAGGAACAATAATGGCATTGAAGATGCTTCTAAAAAGGGGTGGAGATCATGTAAAGCACAGATTAACAAGTGACGGACAAAAGAAATAATAATACACTTGTTAAAGGAGAAAAGATGTTAATAAGAAATTATCGGAAAAATATTGGCCTGATGGCCGGAGTTGAGTTTTTTGCATTTTTAGGGATTACCAGTTTTTGGATTCTCTTTCTCAGTCAAAACGGAATGTCTCTTTGGCAGATTGGACTTCTGGAAAGTATTTTTCATACGACCAGTCTTCTCTGTGAAATTCCATCTGGAATGTTAGCTGATCGTTATTCCTATAAGACTAACCTTTATTTAAGTCGAATAGCAGGGATTGTGTCTTCTATTCTCATGTTGGCTGGGCAGGGGAATTTTTGGATTTATGCCTTAGCGATGGCGGTAAGTGCCTTGTCTTATAATTTTGATTCAGGAACAAGCGCAGCAATGGTCTATGACTCGGCTGTAGAGGCTGGACTAAAGGAGCGTTATCTATCCATTTCAAGCTTCCTATCAGGGGTGTCGGAAGGAACTCAGTCTTTGGGAACAGTGTTGGCAGGATTTTTTGTCCATGGTCAATTGCACCTGACCTACTATATCATGATTGCGACTTCTATCATAGTTCTTTTCCTGATTTGGATGCTGAAAGAACCTAGTGTCAAGCTAGAAAAAGCTGATAGTGTGACCATGAAACAGATTATTTGGACTGTTAAGGAAGAGTTGGAGCGAAATCCCATGCTGTTCAACTGGATGATTTTGTCTCAGATTGTCGGAGTACTCATGTGCATGTTTTATTTTTACTATCAAAATCAGTTACCAGATTTAAGTAGTTGGCAAATTTCAGCAGTTATGCTACTTGGTAGTCTCTTGAATATCGTCGCAGTCTATCTAGCGAGTAAGATTGGAAAGAAATATGCTGCCTTGAAGCTTTTCCCTATCCTCGTGCTGCTGACTGGCGTCACCTATATGCTGTCCTACTTTGGAACACCTCTAATCTATATTGTGATCTATTTGATTAGTAATGCTCTATATGCTCTTTTTCAGCCGATTTTTGACAATGATTTGCAAGAGCGGCTCCCAAGCGAAGTAAGGGCAACCATGCTGAGTGTCTACTCTATGATGTTTAGCCTGAGTATGATTGTCTTCTTCCCACTGACAGGCTGGTTGATTGACCATTTAGGCTTTGTGGTAACATTTCTTTATCTAGGATCCTTTTTAGTCATGATTAGTCTTCTACTGGCTATCTTTTTAGGAAAAATGGCTAAAAGAATGATGACAAAGTGATTCCATAGATCAAAAAAATTTACGAAAACTTGAGTGCCAAGCTCAGGTTTTTTAATATCTTAATTTCGCTTGTGTCTTTACTTTTCTTGCTCGGTTTTAACTAAGAAAAATCTGTTTTGTTTGAAGGAAGAAATAATATAGGTTTGTTCTTGCATTCACTTGTAATAAAGCAAGATAGATGGTAAAATAGACGAGTGAAAAAAAGACAAAACAAAGCAAAAAATAATCTACTGTGGCAGTATGGTCTAGGGATGACGATTTTGCTTGTGGTTATCAGTGCTTCCTTTCTGTATCTGGTGTTTCTGAGTATGAAACCCTATCAAACAGCTAAAAGTGAAGGAGAAAAATTAGCTCAGCAGTATGCAGGATTAGAGCAGGCTGATCAGGTTGATTTATACAATGGCTTGGAATCTTATTACAGTGTTCTTGGTCGTAATAAACAGCAAGAAGCACTTGCTGTCCTGATCGGAAAAGATGACCATAAGATTTACGTTTATCAGCTAAATCAGGGTGTTTCACAAGAAAAAGCAGAAGCTGTTTCTAAAGAAAAAGGAGCTGGCGAGATTGACAAGATTACCTTTGGCCGTTATCAAGACAAGCCAATCTGGGAAGTCAAGTCAGGAACTAATTTTTATCTAGTAGATTTTGAAACAGGAGCATTGGTCAATAAGGAGGGCCTATGAAATTATCCAAGCGTGTTTTAGAAATGGAAGAAAGTGTTACTCTAGCTAGTGATGCGAGAGCAAAAAAATTAAAAGCTCAAGGTAAGGATGTTCTTTTCTTGACCTTGGGACAACCAGATTTTCACACTCCTGAAAATATTCAAGATGCAGCTGTTGCAGCTATTCGAGAGGGACAGGCTTCCTTCTATACAGTAGCTTCAGGTCTACCAGAATTAAAAGCTGCAGTGAATACCTACTTCGAGCGTTACTATGGCTATTCTGTCGCAAGTAATGAGGTTACCTTTGCCACAGGTGCCAAGTTCTCCCTCTATACTTTCTTTATGGCTGTAATCAATCCTTTAGATGAGGTTATCATCCCAACCCCCTACTGGGTCAGCTATGGAGACCAGGTCAAGATGGCAGAGGGTGTGCCAGTCTTTGTTCCTGCTAAAGAGGACAATAACTTTAAGGTTACCGTAGAGCAGTTAGAAGCAGTTCGCACTGACAAGACTAAGGTTTTGGTGCTGAATTCACCATCTAATCCGACTGGTATGATCTATACTCGTGAAGAATTGCTAGCTATCGGAAATTGGGCAGTTGAGCATGACATTCTGATTTTAGCTGATGATATATACGGTCGCCTTGTTTATAATGGAAATGAATTTGTTCCAATCTCAAGTCTATCAGAAGCAATTCGTAAGCAAACCATTGTCATTAACGGTGTATCAAAAGCTTATGCCATGACAGGTTGGCGGGTAGGTTATGCAGTGGGTGATCCAGAAATCATTGCTGCTATGAGTAAATTGACAGGTCAAACAACTTCTAACCTAACTGCTGTTTCACAATATGCAACCATCGAAGCCCTAACTGGACCGCAAGATTCTGTGGAAGTTATGCGTCAAGCATTTGAAGAACGTCTCAATACCATCTATCCACTCTTGTGTGAAGTCCCTGGTTTTGAAGTTGTCAAACCACAAGGAGCTTTCTATCTCTTTCCAAATGTCAAAAAAGCTATGGAGATGAAAGGTTATAGCGATGTAACAGCATTTACAACGGCTATTCTTGAAGAAGTTGGTCTAGCCTTGATTACAGGAGCAGGATTTGGAGCACCAGAAAATGTCCGCCTCAGCTATGCGACAGACCTAGACACGCTTAAAGAAGCAGTTAAACGCTTGAAAGCATTTATGGGGAGTGAGAATGATTGATCATTTTGAAATTAAGGTAAAGGATTTACAAATTTCAGAAGGATTTTATAGGAGTTTTCTCGCCCCTTTGGGCTATAAATTAGCTTTTAAGACTAGTTCTCTAATCAGTTTTCTTGCCTCAAACAGCCCTCATCCTGGTGGTGATTTTTGGCTGGCTCAGGGGACACAAGATCCTATTCACTTTGCTTTTTTAGCAGAAAATAAGGAAGAGGTTCAAGCTTGTTATGAGGCTGGCTTAGAGGCAGGTGGGCGAGACAATGGGGCTCCTGGTTATCGCAGTGAGCAACCGATTTACTACGCTGCTTTTGTGATTGACCCAGATGGGAACAATATAGAAGTGGTTTGCCATAAAGAATAAAAAAGAAAAGGAAAAATAATGACAAAACGTGTAACGATTATTGATGTAAAAGACTATGTTGGTCAGGAAGTGACGATTGGCGCTTGGGTTGCCAATAAATCAGGAAAAGGAAAAATTGCTTTCTTGCAATTGCGTGATGGAACAGCCTTCTTCCAAGGTGTAGCCTTTAAACCAAACTTTGTAGAAAAATTTGGTGAAGAAGGGGGACTTGAGAAGTTTGATGTTATCAAACGCTTGAGCCAAGAAACTTCTGTTTATGTGACAGGAATTGTCAAAGAAGACGAACGTTCTAAATTTGGTTATGAGTTGGACATTACAGACATTGAAGTGATCGGTGAATCTCAAGACTACCCAATTACACCAAAAGAACACGGAACAGACTTCTTGATGGACAACCGTCACTTGTGGCTCCGTTCTCGTAAGCAAGTAGCGGTGATGCAAATCCGTAACGCTATTATCTATGCGACTTATGAGTTTTTCGACAAGAACGGCTTTATGAAGTTTGATAGCCCAATCCTTTCAGGAAATGCGGCAGAAGATTCAACTGAACTCTTTGAAACTGATTACTTCGGAACGCCAGCCTACTTGAGCCAATCAGGTCAGCTTTACCTAGAAGCAGGCGCTATGGCCCTTGGTCGTGTCTTTGACTTTGGTCCAGTATTCCGTGCTGAAAAATCAAAAACACGTCGTCACTTGACTGAGTTCTGGATGATGGACGCAGAGTACTCATACTTGACACATGATGAGTCACTTGACTTGCAAGAAGCTTATGTAAAAGCTCTTCTTCAAGGTGTTCTTGACCGTGCGCCTCAAGCCTTGGAAACCTTGGAACGTGATACAGAACTCCTGAAACGCTACATTGCAGAGCCATTCAAACGCATCACTTATGATCAAGCCATTGACCTCTTGCAAGAGCATGAGAATGATGAAGATGCTGACTACGAACATCTTGAGCATGGAGATGACTTTGGTTCACCACATGAAACTTGGATATCAAACCACTTTGGTGTACCAACATTTGTCATGAACTACCCAGCAGCCATCAAGGCCTTCTACATGAAACCAGTTCCTGGAAATCCAGAGCGTGTGCTTTGTGCAGACTTGCTTGCTCCAGAAGGTTACGGAGAAATCATCGGTGGTTCTATGCGTGAGGAAGACTACGATGCCCTTGTTGCTAAGATGGATGAACTTGGCATGGACCGTACAGAATATGAATTCTACCTTGACCTTCGTAAATACGGTACAGTTCCACATGGAGGATTTGGTATCGGTATTGAGCGTATGGTAACCTTCGCAGCAGGAACAAAACACATCCGTGAAGCCATTCCATTCCCACGTATGTTGCATCGTATCAAACCATAAGAACAGGAAAACGCCCATGTGGCGTTTTTTTCATAGAAATCTCTGGAAGTGAAAGGAAATATTATCAGCTTTTATAAAAGGAGTTAAGTTTCTACGGTATGATTATGGCAATGCATTTTTGTTAATAGATAGAAACAAGCTATAAAGAAAACGGAATGAGTCTAAATAAAAAGTATTAAAAATTAGGGAAACGCATATTATCAGGTTTTCAAAATCTTGATAATATGCGCTTTTCGTGAAAATATTTACTCCCTTTTCTTATAAAATTGAGTCTTTTACTAGACTCATACTAATAGTTGTTCAGAATGGAGTTACATATTCTAGTACATTGATGTCAGTGTTTAAAAACTTGTGTACGTTCTATTGTATCGAAGGCAACATTGGATTGAAACGATAAATATATGGAGATGAAACTTGAATTAATAATAGTCGTATGATACAATATTAAACGATATTGATAATTATTAGGCAACCCTTTTTAAAATGATAACCTCTTAATATTACTAAAAAATTTAAGGGGGGGGGGGCTTTTTGTTTGTCTGTATATTTCAATTCAATATTAAAAAACATGCATAAAGGAGGTTGAATCTCATGAAGAGAGGTCAACAAGATTTTAGAACTGAAAGATATCTTCGTTATGGTATTCGTAAGTATAGTTTTGGAGCAGCATCAGTGGCGATTGCGGCTGGTTTGATGTTTCTCGGAGCTGGCGCGGTATCAGCAACAGAAGTAGAAGGAGTTAATGAAACATCTTCAACAGCTACTCCAACATCGACCATAGGCGATGAGGGTGCTAATCAAGGTGCTAGCTCATCTAAACCCACTACTTATGACGCAGAGCCAGTTCTAACTAGGGATGAGAATACCGAAGCAGCGGCAACTGAATCCTCTACAGAAACAGTTGCAGATAAGACTATTCTTAAGGATACAATCTCTGACTTGGAACTAGGATTATCTAAGATTAATCGTTCTAAAGTTCCGGCATCTACTATTGCAAATGCAGAGAAAGTACTGGCAGATGCGAAAGCAATCCTTGCCAAAGGAAATGCCAGCCAATCAGAAGTGAACACAGTTGCTAAAGCGAGTCGTTCACAAGTCTCGATTATTGCAAGCATGCCTAAAGTTCTTGGAGTAACACCAGCTGAATCGGAAAATAAGGAAAAATCAACAACAGCTGCCTCAACAGCAACTGAAGTTGAAAAACCGGTTGAGGCAAGTCTAGCTGAAGAAAAAACAGCTGAAGATGCAAAGGCAGAGTTGGCGACAGTGCAAGAAGACCTTGTTAGCTACTTACCACAAGCAGAGAAATTGGCTACAGACCCTGTGGTGATAGAAAAGGCAAAAGCAAGTCTTCAACTGATAACATCAAGCCTTGAGGATGCAAATATTACAATCCCTGAACTTGAAAAACGTGTGCAAGAAGCAAAACGTGTACGCAACAGCCTTGTAAACCTTGTAACAGGGTCAAACTCAGGTAGTCGTGATAGCCGTAATGGTCAAGAGATGAAAGAGGGAAGTCAGCTGCTAACAGCCAGCGACCATATCTCAACTCCAAATGGGAATGGAACTTACACAGTTGAAGCCAACTCTCCAACAAAAGAGAATCATACTGGTAAGGATATCTATACATTTACTTCTACTGTAGCGACAAGGGGAGATGTTTCTACTGACCGAAGAAGTGGGGATATCAGCACCTTAGAAACTGTGGTCTATTCTACTCAACGTGACGGGGAAGAGAAAGATCCTGGTAACGCAGGTAATGGAGTTAACAATATAGGACGTATGGATTATCCCTTAACCAAGGAACAAGCAGAAGACTTGGCAGTAGAGGCAGATTTTTGGAAAAATAAAAAACGTATAGACGGTTCGACAATTTCGAGTCTTAACAATTCAAAATATCAAGCTAACGGTGGATATGAGTATCTAGCTACCCACATTTATCACTATGCTTATGAACAAGGTCAAGACCGCGTTTATATCAATAAAATTAGGGATCGTTTTGACCTAACAGATAAAGCTAAGGCAGATGGTTGGACTATCTCAAAAGTTGAACCGACGAATTTACCTAAAGGTTTGACTTATAATGCTGATTCTGATACGATTGAGGGTAAGATTGTTGACAAGAGTATTTCAAATGGGGTATACGATACACGAACCTATGTAACCTATACCAATACTCAAACCAATGCAAGTGTTCGTGTATTTTATCGAAATGTCCGTGGGGGTTGGATTGGCTGGCAAGATACTACGCCACCTACTATAGGAAGTGATAATACAGTTCATAAGGGAACGGTTGGGGAAGAGATTTCGCCTGTAGACATCCGTTACAAGGATAATTCTGGTTCCCGTTTAACCACTGAAGGAGCCAATGTTTCCTACACGTTGGCTAATGGTACAGATATCTTAATTCGTAATGAATATGGTAATGGGACTTCTGGAATTTCAGGAAATATCTCAACAAGTAGGTCAACGGTGGCTACAGCTATCCCTGGTTTGACTTATGAACCAAACGCAGGGACTACTCCTATTACTGAAAATGGTAAAACTGTTGGCTATGATGGGAAAGGGCTAATCTCTGGAACACCAACAAAGGCAGGTGTTTACCATGTGACTGCCTACGCGAAAGATTATAACCGTACAGAACGAGCAAGTGGTGTTTCTCCGAGTTGGAATCTTGATACACAAGAAGGTCGTGGAGAATTGACCTTTGTCATTGCACCTAAGGTAACGGTAAAGAACATAGCTACTTATGATAAAACTGTACCGGTTACGATTTCAGATGGGGCAACCTATGCAGAAATTAAGACACCAGATGGCTCCAAGACTATCTTAAAAACAAATAAGGATGGCAAGTGGATTGTACAGGAGGGAACAACGAATACCGCGGTTTCTGCTTGGGATGAAGTTGGAACAGTAGGGAATGAATTTTCTCTATCAGTAACACCTGAAGCGACGGCAACAGCTGGAGTTTCTAAGATTTCTGTATATGCTAAAACTGAAAATGTTACGGCTAATCTCATGAGAACCAAGGTGGAGTTGAACTCTGCAACAAACGGTACGAAATATACAGCAGTTCTCAATCCAACATCAGGTCGTTATGAATTAGCACCTTCTGATGCAACAGTGAAAACAGAGTTAAATGATAACAGCGGTAATTACACAATTACCAAACGAGAAGTTTCAACCCGTGCCCAAACAGATGGCTCCATGAAGTTTGACTTGTACGAATATACCAGAACCTACAATAATATGGACAAAGTGACGGCTGTTAACAGTGTTGATTTAACTGAGACAGTTTATAACAAGGAAGACACAGCAAACACTGATACAGGTAATGGTATGTACATTACTGTTCAGTATGATAAAAATAGTGAGGAATGGTCAGCAAGCGATAAGTCTACAGTAAAAGCCCATAAGACTGGTGATGACACATGGGAAATTGAAACTAGTTCGGGTTATACTGGGACTGTTAGAGGAATTATGGCTGAAAACACCAGCACTTCTACGATCATCAACTCGAAACCAACTGCTACTTCGAATTCTTACGAGAGTACCTTGAATACAACTGTTAACCTAATCGACCGCCCTGCAGCTGATACTGCGGTAGTTACTGGTGCTAAGGTGAGTGTCAGCGATACTGAAGATGATAAGTTGGCTGCAAGTACTGCAGAGGATGCATTTAAGGGAAGTCATAAAACAAAAGTAACAAGCATTACTGTTACAGATCCAGATGGCAACACCGTGTTTGCATCGACTACATCTGGAGACGCAGCCAACTATCCAACTGAAACATCTCTTAAATTGACAAAAGTTGGTGTGTATCGTGTTACTGTCAATGCTGTAGATAGTAATACAAACTTGGTTGATGGAACAGAGGTTGGGGCTACGACTGCTGGTACAGATCATGGTGTAAACACATCCACAGCGACTACAACCTACACCATTACTGTTAAAGCTGGTATTGAAGGAACGCCTGCAACTACTAGCGATATTCAAGGAGCAGTTCAAAAAGGAACTCCAAGCTTCAATTTTGACGACGCAGAGAAAACAAAGATTTCTTCTACTACAAATGGTACAAAAGTTTATAGCTTAGAATCAACAAATGCTACAGATAATACAGGAGCTACTGTAGGTACTTATGCAATTAATGCGGATACGGGTGAGGTAACCTTTACTCCTAATCCAACATTTGTTGGAACTCCAAATCCAGCTAAGGTAAAATTGACCGTGACAGTAGCCGGAGTTGATCCATTAACATCTACGGCAGATTACACACCAACTGTTATTGGCGTTAGACCAGAGGGAACTAAGGCATCTTCAACAGATATTCAAGGTCAAGTTCAAACAGGTAAACCAACCTTTACCCCAGGTTCTGCAGAAGTAAATGGAGCTAGAAAAACAGTCCCATTGAAGGCAGATAGCTATAAACTTCTTGATAGTGCAGGTACAGAAGTAGCGGATGGCGCTACAACTCCAGCTTACGCTGCAGCAGATAATGGTACTGTGAAAGCTGGTGATGTGATTGGAACTTTCGGTATTGATAAGTCAACAGGTCTCGTGACCTTTACGCCAACCAATAAAGCTTATGTTGGAGCAGTAAAACCTGTCCAAGTTGTTGTTTCAGATAACAATGGTACGCAACCAGAGAACGATAAACGTGGTGAATACACACCAAACATTGTTGGTGTTACTCCAACTGCAAGTGAAGCTTCAACTACAGGCATTCAGGGAGCTGTTCAAAAATCTGAAGTGGTTCTCAATGCTAAAGATGAAAATGTAAACACCTTGAACTTTAGCAAAGGTAGTGAAATTGTAAATGGAACTGAAAAATCTGTTGATTTAAATGAAGCTACTCTGACTCTAGTAGGAGCTGATGGTGAAGGTAAAGTATCGGTAGCTGGTCAAGGAACATACTCTATCGTAAAAGAAGACGGTAAGTCTTATGTTAAATTCACCCCGGTAGCCACTTATACAGGAAATGTAACTCCAGTAACAGTGAAAATTGCTGATGCTAATGGAACTGAAGCAACAACAACCTATACTCCGAAGATTGTTGGAGTGAAACCAAGCGCAGAATCTTCTAAGACAAATGGAATTCAAGGCGAAACTCAAACTTCTAGCATCGTTTACAATCTAGTTAATAAAGATGAGAATGCTCTAAACTTCGTCAAAGGAACTGCGATTATAAATAGTGAGTCTAAATCAATCGAACTAGATAAAACATCTGTGAAGCTAGTAGGTGCAGAAAATGGAACTGTTAATGGTGACGGTAGCGTTACTGTAGCGAATCAGGGTACTTATAAGCTTGTTAAAGATGCAACTGGAGCCAATGCTGTTACCTTCACTCCTCTTGCTACATTTACTGGAAATGCACATCCTGTAACAGTAAGTATTACTGATACCAATGGAACTGAAGCAACAACAACCTACACTCCAAGCGTCACGCCTGTTAAAGCTTCAGCTGAACCTGCAACGTCTACTGGAACTCAAGGTTCAACTCAAAGTGGTACGCCAATTTACACAGCTCCAGAAGCTGGTACGGGTGTTACCGTCACTCCAAGTTATACTTTGGATAACGATTCAACTACTAAAACTGTAGATGGTGTTGGTACTTATACAATTGATACAACTGGTAAAGTAACCTTTGTTCCCGTAGCTAGCTATGTATCAAGTGATGCCAATAAGACAAGTGTAGGAGTAAAAGTTACTTATAGATTAGAGACTGCAGATCAGTCGCAGGCGACAATCACCTCTGAAACAACCTATACTCCAACAGTAAATCCTGTAACTTCTGCAGGAAATGATGTTGCAACGACAAACATCCAAGGTCATACCCAAAAATCAACAGATGAAGGGAAAGCTCTGACTTATACTATTTCTGATACTAGTCATATCACAGCACGTACTTATGCATTGGAAGGTGCAGATAATGATGGTAAAGTAGTGGTAGAGAATGTTGGAACCTACACAGTAGACGATAAAGGTCAGGTAACCTTTGTACCAGTGCCATCTTATGTAGGAACGCCGACTCCTGTGACAGTTGTTGAATCAGCGGTTTTAACTTCTGATGATAAGACTACAGCAATTATCACAACTAAGTCAATGTACACTCCAACGGTGACAGATGTGACCCCAACAGGTGCTTCATCGGCTACTGAAGGAGCTCGTGGAACTGTTCAAACATCTCCTGTAGTATTTGATACGCCAGATCAGGATAATACAACAGTAAACTTTAATAAAGGCAATGAAGAAGTTGAGCTTGATAAATCTACTCTGACATTAGTTGATAAAACTGGTAAAGAAGTGAAAGAAGTTGTAGTTCCAGGAGAAGGAACATATGTACTGAAGGATGGAGTCGTTGAATTTACACCAGAAAAAGATTTCGTAGGGAAAACTTCTGGAGTAACAGTTCAAGTGAAAGACGTCAATGGCAAAGTAGTTTCTGAAACTTATACTCCAACTGTTCGCCCAGATACTAGATATGTAGTTATCGAAAAAGATGGCAAAGAAACAGATTTACTTCCACCTAAAGATGGAACTAAACCTTCAGAACAAATTCCAGGATATAATGTTGTTAGAACTGAAATTGATGAAAAAGGAAATACAGAACACATCTACGAAAAAGTAACACCACCAGCTCCAACACCTTCACCTGTTCCTCAACCAAATCCAGGTAAGCAAAATACAACTACTTGGACTGATGAGAATGGAAATCCATTGAAACCAACTGAGCCAGGTTCTAAAGAACCGGGAACAATTCCAGGTTACGAATATGTGAAGACTGTGACAGATTCAAATGGAAATATCAGACATATCTTCCGCAAAGTTGAGATGCCAACTCCAACACCGGTTGAACCGACTCAACCAGCACAACCGGTAGAGCCAGCAACTCCAGCAATACCTGAACAGCCAGCTAAACCTCAAATGCCAGCAATACCTAAATATGTTGATGGTCAAAAAGAATTGCCTAACACAGGTACAGAAGCTAACGCTAGCCTCGCAGCGCTTGGACTTCTTGGAGTATTGAGTGGATTTGGACTTCTTGCTCGCAAGAAGAAAGAAGACTAAAAACTCATAGTTTTTGAGAAGATGATTCGTCATCTTCTTTTTTTATTATGTGACTATTAGTCCGTCTCGCTCCGTTAGGTGCGAGACAAAAAAACCACCCGCTATGCGGGTGCGCGTCGAAGGTTATACCAAAAAAACTCCGAACGCGATACAATAAAGGTGTTCAAGCTAATTGTAAAGCGAAAGGAGAAAAATATGGAACAAAAGGCTCATAGTTTA